>JBGZJM010000001.1:0-2655 GCA_041848845.1 Petrimonas sp.
ACTTTCAGAACGCCCTGGTACGAAATGTTCACCCAGATAGGATATGTGGCAGTCATTACATTTATTCTCTATCTGTTTATTGCAATGATCAGGGTAGTGGTGTTTTTGATTAGAAAGGCGATTACGCGAACTATCGGATTATAAACCCTGCCACCCTGTCTTTTAAGAAGAGTGGTATAAAAAATGAATGTAAACATAAAAGCAAAACCATGTCAACAACAAACAAAATTTTAAAAACAGGAATTATTTCACTGTTTATTTGCATTTTCCCTGTAAATATCCTGGCACAGTCCAGACATATTACAGGGAACGTTACCGACAATACAGGAGAAGCGATAATCGGCGCAAACATCTCTATCAAGGGGACTTCCATCGGCACAATTACCGATATAAACGGAAAATTCATGCTGGAGGTGCCGGACGATGCTGTATTGGTTATTACCTATGTAGGATATATGCCCAGGGAATTAAAAGTAGGGGCTGCATCGGATTACCATATTGTTCTGACGGAAGATGTCCAGTCTTTGGAGGAGTTGGTTGTTATCGGTTACGGAACAGTTAGAAAAAAAGACCTGACCGGATCGGTGGGACAAGTGTCCAACGCCGCTATCAAAGACCTGAAAATATCCAATGCCACACAGGCGTTGGCGGGACAGCTCAGTGGCGTTACCGTCAATCAAGCGGTGGGAACTCCCGGGTCGGCAGCCGTTATCCGGGTTCGCGGCGCCGCTTCCATCACGGCCAACAGCAGCCCTCTTTACGTTGTTGACGGATTCCCCATTACGGGAGATATGTCTACGATTAATCCGGATGATATCGAAACGATTGATGTATTAAAAGATGCCTCTGCCTCGGCAATCTACGGCTCCCGTGCCTCAAACGGAGTAGTCATGGTAACCACAAAATCGGGAAAAGCCGGTAAAACAACCGTTAATTTCGATGCCTATTTCGGAATCCAGACTGTGGCTAAAAAGCTGGATTTGCTGAATGCTTCGCAGTTTATGGAAATAAACAAAGAGGCCTTCAACGCGAAATACCTGGCCAATGTGCCGGGAGCAAAAATTACCGATCCGGTTGCAACGCGTCCTTCGGGTTACCGGTATAAATATCCGGATTTTTACGATGATCCGGCAGCCGTTGCAAGGGTCGGGAACGGAACAGACTGGCAGGATGAAATCTTCCGTACGGCGCCTGTCCGGAATTATCAGTTAAATGTTTCGGGGGGAAACGAGAAAACAAAGTATTTGTTCTCTACCGGATATTTTAATCAGGAAGGTATCATTATCAATACCCGATTTGAGCGTTATTCGCTTCGTGCCAAAATCGACAGCAAAATACACGATCGTGTTACCATAGGGGTAAATGTTGCGCCGAGTTATACAAACTCCAACGAAATAAGGGTAGGACATCCTTCCAACGGAGTTATCATCCAGGCGGTAGCTATTGCTCCGTGGGTGCCTGTAAAATATGAGAACGGAGTTTACGCATCGGCGTGGGATTACGCCGGTCCCGGCGGCGATGGAATTACCGGCTTGTCCAATGCCGTAGCCAGCGCAACGGAGATTACCAATAAGATAAACCGCTTGCGTGTATTGGGAAATGCCTATATGGAAATAGCATTTCTTCGTGATAAGAGTTTGAAGTTTAAAACAATGTTCGGAGCCGATATTTTAAATTACAGAAGAAATTTCTTCCTCCCTGCAGGTAAAATCCCTGTCGCGGGAAAACCCGGTCTGGGTTCCGCATCCGACCGCAGAGGCGAATCGGATGCACAGGAAACATTGAACTACTTGAACGAAAATACGCTTACCTATATCAAAACATTCAATGACATTCATAACGTTGATGCTGTTGTAGGGTTCACCATGCAAAAGGAAACCTGGAAACAGACTTATGCCACAGGTTCGGATTTTCCCGACGATATCATTCAGGTTATAAGCAATGCGAAAGTAAAATCGGCAAGCTCGGCATTAACGGAATGGGCAATGCTTTCTTATCTGGCGCGTATCAATTACAACTACAAGAGCAAATATTATGCTACGGTTTCCGTTCGTTCCGACGGATCCTCCCGTTTCGGGAAAAACAATCGATTCGGTTATTTCCCTTCCGGTTCTCTCATGTGGAGGGTTTCCGAAGAAGAGGTTGTTAAGAGGTGGAACATATTCAGCGATCTGAAACTGCGTGTCAGTTACGGGTTGACGGGAAACAACGCTTTGACGAATAACTATGCGGCAGTCGGAACCATCGGAACGGACAACTATGTGTTTGGCATCGGATCAGGCGGTATCGTGAGCGGGGCTGCCATGTCCACCATCGCCAATCCCGACCTGACATGGGAAAAAGCGTCGCAACTCGACTTGGGCCTGGAGGCCGGCTTTTTCGATAATCGGTTAACTTTCGGAATCGACTATTATAACCGAAAGACAACCGATCTGCTATTGAGTGTACCCGTCCCTTCCATAACGGGATTTACCAGCGCTTATCAAAATATCGGAAAAGTTGATAATTGGGGCCTTGAATTGAACGTAGGAGCGCTTATCTTTAATCACAAAGATTTCTCCTGGACTACCAACGCAAACCTCTCCGTCAATCGCAACAAAGTGGTGGCTTTAGGGCCTTCGGGAGATCCCATTTATTATACCGCTCAGACTTCCG
>JBGZJM010000002.1:0-6782 GCA_041848845.1 Petrimonas sp.
AGGTGAAGTTGTTTCGCGGTTTGAAAAAAAAGGGCTTCAAATTGTGGGAATGAAGATGGTTTCTTTGTCTGACTCAATTTTGGAAGAACATTATTCTCACTTAAAGGAAAAGCCTTTCTTCAAACGCATCAAGGATTCAATGCAGGCAAGTCCGGTAATCGTTATGGCGTTGGAAGGTTTGGAAGCGGTTGAAGTGGTGAGGATGATGACAGGGCCGACAAACGGAAGAAAAGCTCAGCCAGGAACCATTCGGGGAGACTATAGTGTCAGTGTGCAGGAGAACATTATTCATGCATCTGATTCTCCCGGGACGGCAGAGGCAGAATTGAAACGCTTTTTTCTGGAAAACGAGATTTTTAACTATCCATTATCGGCTTTCGTTAATCCTTATGCTAACGATGAAGTCTGACATCAGTAAAAATTAATTAAGTTGTAACTAAAGTCCATTCTCAGCTATATCTTAATTATGGAGAGAGATAAGAATTTATCTAAGGTAAAAGTGTTATTTTCCGCCTCTTTGGTGTTTTTTACGTTGAGCGCGTTCGCGCAGTCAAAAGTGGAGTTATCCGCGAAATCCAGACCGGAAGTTAATTACAAACAATTACACAGTGCGAGTTTAGGAAATCAGGAAGGATTATTTGCCGACGGTATAAAGCTTAAAATGGACTTGTCTGTCCTTGAGGAAGCCGAAGCGGCCCGTGAAGCTGAAGCATTCGATATAAACGAAATTCCATGTGACGATATTTACGGGGGTGTATGGAAAAATGCCCATGTGGATATCTACGGTGCTTTAAAAAGCGCTCCCGATTCTTTTATCGTCAACCTGACTAACTTTTCCATGCCTCACGCGGGAAGGATGACTTCAAACTTCGGAAGAAGGGGGAGCCGTCGCTACCATTACGGTATCGATTTGAAATTGCAGGTAGGCGACACCGTCTACGCGGCTTTCGACGGAAAAGTGAGGGTGCAGCAATATGAACGGAGAGGTTACGGATATTATACGGTAATCCGCCACGTAAACGGATTGGAAACGGTTTACGGGCATTTATCGAAGTTTCTGGTGAAGGAAAACGACTTTGTCAAGTCGGGGCAACCCATTGCGTTGGGTGGAAACACAGGAAGGTCTACCGGCCCGCACCTGCACTTCGAGACCCGGTTCCTGGGAAAACCCATTAATCCGAATTACCTGATCGACTTCAACAACAAGGTGTGTCACCGCGACGAGTACCTGGTTACCCATTCGAGCTACCGGAAAACATCCCAGAGCAGCAGGGTGCTTACCCATGCCGGCAATTATAAAGAACCCTCTTCCACTACCAACAACAAATATGTTTCGGGAACGGTTAAATATCACCGGATTAAAAGCGGAGACACGTTGGGAGCTATCGCCAGAAGACACGGCATATCCGTATCGAGGTTGTGCAATTTGAACAACATTACCCCGAAGACCACGCTGCGGATAGGGAAATCGTTAAGAGTTTCATAAAGTAGAATTTCTAATTAAGAGGGGAAGGTGCAGGAGGTCGAGCTTGTACCTTTTTCTTTTTTTGTTTAACTTTGCTGCTTCATTAAAGGTAAAAAAACAGTGCCATTCCTATGAGTGAAACAAACCGGCAATTCGATGAGGTGATCGCCATTTGCAGAAACATGTTTGAGAAGAAGTCGAGTGATTACGGGCCCACGTGGCGGATTTTACGTCCCGAATCGGTAACCGACCAGTTGTTGATTAAAGCCAACCGGATCCGTTCGCTGGAGATAAAGAAGGAAAGCAAGGTGGGCGAGGGTATCTTCCCGGAATTCATCGGAATAGTCAATTACGGCATCATGGGCTTGATACAGCTCGAGCTTGGGTATGCCGACAGTGTGGACATTACCAACGAAGCGGCCTTGCAGCTTTTCGACAAACACATCACCGCGGCCAAGGAGCTGATGTACGCCAAGAATTACGATTACGATGAAGCCTGGCGCAGCATGCGTGTCAGCTCATACACCGACTTGATACTGGCGAAACTGTTCCGGATCAAGGAGATGGAGAACAAACAAGGAAAAACCGTTGTGTCTGAAGGTATCGATGCTAATTATACGGATATCGTCAACTATGCCTTGTTCGGGTTGATAAAGCTTCATTTTACTACAGAGGCTCAACGATGAATTCCCGCGAAAAGCTTGTGAATTTTCTGACGGAACTGTCCCGGATTATTCTTGGGGTTACTTTTGCTTTTTCGGGGTTTGTGAAAGCCGTTGATCCGCTGGGATTCACCTATAAAATTCAGGATTATCTTGTTTCTTTTAACCTTCCCGGCCTCATTCCTCTGGCGCTGCCGGCAGCCGTTACCTTGGTTGTTCTTGAGTTTTTGCTGGGTGTTTTTTTGCTGCTGGGGATCTATCGTAAACCCACTGTCCGGCTCGCGGCCGTTTTTATGGCCTTCTTTCTTCCGCTCACGCTCTGGATTGCGTTGAAAAATCCGGTCAAGGATTGCGGTTGTTTCGGCGATGCGCTGATAATCAGTAATTGGGAAACGTTTTATAAAAATATCGTTTTAGGAGTTTGTGCGGCCGTCTTGTTGCGCTATTACCCGAGAATCATGCCGTTGTTTTCTGCCGGATCGGCCTGGAAGGCCGGTGCATATACGGCTGTGTTTGGGGTTGCCTTTTCCGTTTACAACGTGGTTAAACTACCCGTTTTCGATTTTCGTCCCTATCATATCGGGGCCAATATTCCGGAAAACATGTATATCGATCCTGCAAAGGCCGATGTGGTGGAAAATGTTTTTATATACAGCAAGAACGGAGTTGAACAGGAATTTACGGAGGAGGACTATCCCTGGAACGACTCTACGTGGACGTTTGTGGAGATGAAAACCAAACTGATCCAAGAGGGTGAGAAGCCCGGGATAGAGGATTTTCAGGTCTCGGCATTGGCTTACGACAGTCTGTCGCAGGGTTTTGTCACCGGAGGCGATATTACGCGGCAACTCTTGTCGGACACGAGCTATCAGTTCCTGATGGTTTCGCATTCGTTGGAGGAGATGAACAAAAGGCATCTGGACGATTTCCGGAAAGCAGCCGGGTTCGCGCAAAAAAACGGTTACGGTTTTTATTGCCTTACCTCGTCGCCGGTCGATTTTATCGATGCGTGGAGTGCACGAAATACCGTCGGGTTCCGCTTTGCACATGCGGACGAAAGGGTGCTGAAAACGATGATCCGTTCCAATCCGGGATTGCTGTTGCTGTCGGGCGGCAACGTCATCAACAAGTGGGACGACAGTGAAGTTCCCGATTTCGAATCGGAGCGGGGAAAAGAGTTGCTGAAAGCCAAGGGATGGAAAATGAACTTTTGGGGTAAACTGACGGTTATACTCCTGATATTCATTGTGCCGCTTTTACTGATAAAAACGGGAAGGGGCTCCCGGCTATAAAAAACGGAAAGAATAAACAATAAGCACATTATATATTATAAAAACAACAATTATGAGAAAAAAGATTGTAGCAGGCAACTGGAAAATGAACAAGAACCTGCAGGAAGGAGTGGCGTTGGCACAAGAACTGGATGCAGCCTTAAAAGGAAAACAGGTGAATTGCGAGGTGATTATCGGAACTCCGTTTATTCATCTGGCAACCGTGGCCAATGCCATTGATACGGAAAAAATTGGCGTGGCAGCGCAAAACTGTGCCGACAAGGCATCGGGAGCATACACCGGTGAGGTTTCGGCTGAGATGGTGGCCAGCACGGGAGCGAAATACGTGATTTTAGGACACAGCGAACGCCGGGCATATTACCACGAGACTGCCGCGATACTGAAAGAGAAAGTGCTGTTGGCGCTGGAAAACAACCTTATCCCCATCTTCTGTATCGGAGAAGTGTTGGAAGAACGTGAGGCCGACCGTCATTTCGATGTGGTTAAATCGCAGATTACATCGTCGTTGTTCGACTTGTCGAAAGAGGAATTCTCCAGAATCGTACTGGCTTATGAACCCGTTTGGGCCATCGGTACCGGAAAAACGGCAACGGCTGCCCAGGCACAGGAAATGCATGCGTTTATCCGCAAAATCCTGGCCGAAAAGTACGGGGAAGAGGTGGCTGAAAACACGTCCATCCTTTACGGGGGAAGCTGTAACGCGTCAAATGCGAAAGAGTTGTTTTCCAATCCCGATGTTGACGGCGGGTTAATCGGCGGAGCATCGTTGGGGGTTGATAAGTTCATGCCCATTGTCGAGGCTTTTTAATGCATTAAAGAATTTTACCACAGATTTGAATCCAGGTCTGTGGTATTTCTCTATCTTTGCATAAATTTTTTCGCTATGAAGTTTTCATCCAACCTGTTGCTCTTGCCGTTGTTGCTGGTATTTTGTCTTAACGCGACAGCGCAATCGCAAAAACAACACAAAGAAATCATAGCCGACCTGAATGCCGTAAAACCCGGTCAGGGCCGAGTGATGGTCTTTGAAGACAAGGCCATTGCGGAGGTGTTGGGCCGCGGCATGGCACCGGCGAGAACGGTTTACTCTACCGGAGACGGATCGGTTCAGTACGTGAAAATGCGGGGATTCAAGATTCAGGCATTTTCCGGAAACAACCAGCGGACTTCAAAAAATGAGGCATATTACAAACAGGGGCTTATAAACACGTCCTTTCCCGGACAGGAGACCGTTGTTACTTTTGATTCTCCTTTCTGGCGGCTTCGGGTTGGAAACTTTAAAACCCGCGAAGACGCTGCCGAGGTATTGAGCGATATGCGGAAGACTTTTCCTGCCTTTGGCAAGGAGATGTACATTGTCATAGACGAGGTGAAAATACCCGTCGATCAACTTCAAGAATAATTTAGCCCATGTCGCCGGAAGAAACAGAGAACAGAAAGGCAATCATAGCGGACCACATGAAAGAGGTGATCACGCTGCTGGGTGAAGACGTGGCCCGCGACGGGCTGATCAAGACCCCCGACCGGGTAGCCAAAGCGATGCAACACCTGACAAGAGGTTATTACCAGGATCCCGAAGAGATATTGCGGTCGGCACTGTTCCGGGAGAATTACCGGCAAATGGTTATCGTCAAGGATATCGACCTGTTCTCGTTGTGTGAGCATCACCTGTTGCCGTTCTTCGGGAAAGCCCACGTGGCGTATATCCCCGACGGATACATTACGGGATTGAGTAAAATTGCCCGGGTGGTGGATGTGTTTGCCCGGCGTTTGCAGGTTCAGGAACGATTGACTACCCAGATCAAGGAGTGTATTCAGAAAACGCTTAACCCGATGGGCGTGATGGTAGTGATTGAAGCCCAGCATATGTGTATGCAGATGCGCGGTGTTGAGAAACAAAATTCCATCACCACTACTTCCGATTTTACCGGAGTTTTTAAGGAACAAAAGACCCGGGAGGAGTTTATTGCCCTGATCAAATAGCCGGAGTCGCTTCTATGCTTTCTTTGCTACCCTTTTCCGGTCATTTTCGTCCAGAAGGATCTTTCGTATCCGGATGGCTTTGGGCGTAACTTCCACGTACTCATCTTCCTTGATGTATTCCAGTGCTTCCTCGAGGCTGAAAATTATCGGCGGAGCCAGTTGAGCTTTATCATCGGTTCCCGACGCGCGGACATTTGTCAGTTTTTTCGATTTGGTGACGTTTACCACTAAATCTCCCTCCTTGTTGTGTTCGCCGACCACCTGCCCTTCGTACACATCGGTCTGGGGTTCGATGAAGAAATGTCCCCGGTCCTGGAGTTTATCCAGCGCATAGGCAAAGGCATTGCCCGATTCTCCGGCAATAATGGATCCGTTCTGGCGCTTTTCGATGGTGCCTTTCCAGGGTTGGAACTCCAGAAACCGGTGTGCCATGATGGCTTCCCCGGCAGAGAGCGTGAGAACGATATTGTTTAACCCGATAATGCCGCGTGAGGGGATGATAAACTCCATGTGCATGCGGTCGTTCTTGCTTTCCATACTTTTCATTTCGCCTTTCCGCCGGGAGATGATGTCGATAATCCTGCTTGCCGATTCTTCGGGAAGGTTTACGGTAAGCTGTTCTACCGGTTCCTGTTTCTCCCCGGCGATCTCTTTGATGATCACCTGGGGCTGTCCCACCTGCAGTTCATAGCCTTCGCGCCGCATGGTCTCGATCAGTACCGACAGGTGGAGGACGCCCCGTCCGAACACCGTCCATGAATCGGAACTGCCGGTTTCTTCCACACGCAACGCCAGGTTTTTATCCAGCTCACGCATCAACCTCTCGTAAATGTGGCGTGACGTCACGTACTTGCCGTCCTGTCCGAAGAAAGGCGAGTTATTGATGGTGAAGAGCATCGACATGGTGGGCTCGTCGATAGCAATCGGGTCGAGCGGTTCCGGTTTCTCCAGGCTGGTGATCGTATCGCCGATGTCAAACCCCTCGATGCCGATCAACGCGCAAATGTCGCCCGACGAGACAGCAGCGGTTTTGACCCTTCCCAATCCCTCGAACAGATCCACTTCCTTTATCCGGATCTTGTTGATGCTGCCGTCGCGTTTGCAAAGCGCATAATCCTTGTTGGGCTCAAGAGTGCCCCGGTGTACCCGGCCCACAGCGATCCGGCCCACGTAATTGGAATAATCGAGTGAAGTGATGAGCATTTGCGGAGCCCCTTCCCGCGATTTGGGCGCGGGGATATGCTTGACGATGGCGTCGAGCAGGGGGATAATGTTGGTTGACGGCTTTTTCCAGTCGTCGGACATCCATCCCTGTTTGGCCGAGCCGTAAAGAGTGGGGAAGTCGAGCTGGTCTTCGGTGGCGTCGAGGCTGAACATCAG
>JBGZJM010000003.1:0-3443 GCA_041848845.1 Petrimonas sp.
CAGCAATAAATCCGCCTTTATTATACATCTCCGAGCCTTCCAGTGCCAATTCATTCATCCATTGTTTTTCATACTCAAAATCCTGATGGAAACCAAT
The DNA here is from genome assembly GCA_041848845.1 of Petrimonas sp. Lineage (GTDB taxonomy): Bacteria > Bacteroidota > Bacteroidia > Bacteroidales > Dysgonomonadaceae > Petrimonas. The sequence goes on from JBGZJM010000003.1 coordinate 98, forward strand.
TTGAATCTGGATACCTTTCTTTTGCAAATAAGCAATTACCGGTTCTTCTACAACGAATCGCTGCCCATCCTGGATAAAAACAGTTCTATCCAGCTAACGAACTCCAGTATCGATAAAGCCATGCAAACCTTGCTGGCCGGCACAGATGTTACGTATGAAAAAAACAACAACATTGTTGTTTTGGTTGACAAGGGAACTGCGGCCCGGCAACCGGGGGAAACCCAACAGGATAAAGTAACGGTACGGGGCCGTGTACTTGATGAAGCCGGGGTTCCCATAATAGGGGCAAACGTGATAGAAGAAGGAATAGCCGGAAACGGTACGGTTACCGATTATGATGGTAATTTCACATTGACTGTTTCGTCAAAAGCAAAAATCAAGATCACCTACCTCGGATACGGCGACGTTGTGCTGAATACAGCCGGAGGTACCTCCTTCAATGTTGTTATGCAGGAAGACACCCGAACGCTTAACGAGCTGGTTGTCACAGCGCTGGGCATAAAAAGAGAAGAAAAGGCTTTGGGTTACTCGGTACAGGCAGTGGAAGGCGATGGGCTACAAACCGTAAAAGGGGTGGATATGGGTACCTCCCTGACTGGAAAAATTGCAGGACTGCTGGTGCGAAACAGCACGGAATTTTCGGATGCTCCTTCTATCCAAATCCGCGGAGAAGACCCGCTGCTGGTCATTGATGGAGTTCCATACGCCAACATGACCTTACGGGATGTTCCTTCTGACGATATCGAGAGCATTAGTGTATTGAAAGGAGCTACAGCCTCGGCTCTTTACGGATACCGGGGAGGGAGTGGAGCCATCATGGTAACCACAAAAAAAGGGCTCGCCAACAAAGGGCTATCCGTTTCGATAAACTCGGGGACCATGTTCTCTGCCGGATACCTGGCCATTCCTGAATTGCAATCAGATTTTGGACGTGTCGTTAGAAAAAATGCCGACGGAGCCCTCGAATATGTTCGTTCCGGAGACGGATCCTGGGGTGTACCACTGGACGGCCGGGAAATAATTCAGTGGGATCCAATAAGCAAAACGATGAAGCCCATGCCCTATTTACCTGTTGGAAAAGATAATTTTCAAAATTTCCTGGAACAAGGCTATATTTTAAACAATAACGTTAATCTGGCCCAGCAAGGAGAATTCGGAAGTTTCCGGACATCGCTCACATGGGTGAACAACAAAGGACAATACCCCAACTCCACGTTCGACAAATTAACCTTCAGCCTTGGAGGAGACATGAAAATCGATAAGTTCCTCCTTACAGCGTCGATGGCATACAATAAACAAGCATCCCCCAACAAGGGGTTCAGCGGTTATACCGGTTATGACCCGATGTACAACCTGTTAATCTGGTCAGCTCCCGATTACGACATCAGGGACTATAAAGATTACTGGTTAATCAAAAACGAAGTGCAAAATAGCAGTTATGCCTCCACCAACAACAATCCCTACTTCGACAGGTACGAAAGAACGCACAGCATCAACCGCGATATCTTTAACGGATCGGTATCGTTGAATTATGATTTTACTTCGTGGTTGAAAGGAACTGTCAGAAGTGGATTTGACATTTACAGCGACAGGCAGGATATAACGGTTTCCAAAGGTTCATTCCAGGGTGCAGGCAGTGCTACCGTTTTAGCCGGAGGAACACAGGTCTGGGGGGGAATCGCAACGAGGTTCCTACAACATTGGCCTTGGCAGAGGGTACAGCCTGAACAACGACTTGCTGTTATCCGCCGACAAATCATTTGGAGATGTCCGCATGGAAAGTTTTATCGGAGGAACTATTTATTACACACAAAATGACGGGATGGAAGCACGCACACAAGGCGGACTCACCATACCGGCTTTCTATTCGCTAAAGGCATCCGTGAATCCGGCAGCCGTAAGCTCTGTGATGTATAAACAACAGGTCAACAGTTTATACGGACGGCTCGCCTTATCGTGGAAAAGCCTACTTTACGGAGAAGCAACGCTGCGTAACGACTGGAGCTCCACGCTTTCGGAAACGACCCGCTCCTACCTCTATCCTTCACTCTCGGGAAGCTTTATCGTTTCGGAATTGCTGCCCAAGTACAATTGGTTATCGCTATGGAAGTTGAGAGGTTCATGGACAGCGTCTAAAACCCCTGCCGGTGTTTACAGCATAAATTCGGTGTATAACATCACCTCCAATGCTTGGGGAAATTTAAGTTCCGCAGCTTATCCTTCGGCAATCCGGGGTACCGACGTGCTGCCCGAATCTGCTTCCACTTTTGAAATAGGAACGGCAGTAAATGTCCTGAAAAACAGGGCATCCATCGATGTGGCTTTCTACCGGAAACGCATGTACGACTTTTTACGATGGGCGCCCATCAGCCCTGCTTCGGGCTTTACATCCAACTACATCAATATCGATGAGGAGATAACAAGAAAAGGGGTTGAAGTTACCTTAAACGCCACTCCCGTAGTAACCCGGGACTGGCAATGGGATGTATCCTTGAACTGGTCAAAATATGCCCGTTACTATACGCAGCTGGATTCGGTTTATTCAACAGACAGACCCTGGGTGAAAGTTGGCGAAAGAGCCGATCATTATGTTCTCAACGATTACCAGAAAGACCCGCAGGGCAACATTATCCACAATAACGGACTGCCACTTTATTCGAGTTACCAATCGCTGTTTGGATATTATGATCCGGACTGGTTGTGGGGTATCTCTTCCTCCCTGAAGTACAAAGATTTCGCGTTCGGCATCTCACTGGACGGACGGGTAGGCGGTATCGCACAGACCACTACAGAGATGTACATGTGGAGAGCCGGATCCCATCCCCAATCAGTCGTAGCGGAACGCTTTCTCGACGCTAATCAACCCGGAACAAAAAATTACGTTGGACAGGGAGTTAAGGTTGTATCGGGGTCGGCAACATACGACACTTACGGCAACATAATAAGCGATAACAGGACGTATGCTCCAAACGATGTAGCCGTAACCTATCAAACTTACATCAACAACCTGCACAGGGGAACAGCGTGGGGAGGGTCACCCTCAACCCTGGATGCATATTCGACAACGTTCTTTAAAATCAGGGAGGTATCGCTTTCCTATACGCTTCCCAAGTCGGTGGTTGAAAAATTCAGGGCTAACAATGCTACCCTTTCGGCTGTAGGCCAGAACGTTTTCCTGTGGGCAAAACAATTCAAGTATTCCGATCCCGACGGAGGTTCGGACAATTTTAGCGATCCCTCCATCCGTTATTTGGGTTTCAACCTGAGGGTTGTTTTCTAAGCAGGTCATTTATATAAACAATTCCTTGTAAAGGAAGTATTGAACAAGCATGTAAATCAATTACAA
>JBGZJM010000004.1:0-23521 GCA_041848845.1 Petrimonas sp.
AGGCGGGTCTCTCGAGGTGGGAAAAGCAAGTACCGACTCGGTCGTGATCAACAATATCCTGATCCTGGCTGCCGATCTGGTTTTCACGCAGTTGGTCATGGGATGAAAAAGATAAGTCTTGATATATGATTCAGGTAAGAAATTTAATCAAGGAATTCGAAGGTCGTGTCGTTCTCGACGATATCACGACTTCCTTTAAGAAAGGAGCCGTGAATATGATCATCGGAAAGAGCGGTTCGGGCAAGACGGTTTTTTTGAAATGCCTTATCGGCTTGGTGCAGCCAAGTTCCGGGGAGATCCGGTATAACGGTCGCGACATTACCGAGATGCGGGGGAGGGAGATGAAACGTTTGCGCCGCGACATGGGGATGTTGTTTCAGGGATCGGCCCTGTTCGACTCCAAAACGGTGCTCGAAAACGTGATGTTCCCGCTGGACATGTTTTCCCGGATGAACCTTCGTGAAAGAAAAAAACGTGTCGAATTCTGCCTGGAAAGGGTAAACCTCTCGCATGCGGCCGATCTTTATCCCTCGGAGATATCGGGCGGTATGATGAAGCGGGCAGCCATTGCCCGTGCCATTGCGTTGAATCCCAGATACCTGTTTTGCGACGAACCGAACTCCGGCCTCGATCCGAAAACGGCACAGCTTATCGACGAGCTGATTTCGGACATTACGGACGATTTTGGAATTACTTCCATTGTGGTTTCACACGATATGAACTCGGTAATGAACATCGGCGATAATATTATCTTCCTGAACGAGGGTATTCTGGAATGGCAAGGATCGAAAGATAAAATAATGGACGCCAACAACGAAAAGCTGAACGAGTTTGTTTTTGCTTCGGAACTTTTTAAAAAGATAAAAGCTGCCGACACCATTATCACCGAAAATAATGCGTCGGCACAAGAGGTTGGCCAGGACAAAACAATTGATGAAAAAAATTGTTATTCACATAGATAGAACGTGTGTATGGAAATAGAAACCACAAGTAAGAATAATAAGTAGCGAGTAATTATGACTAATTTATTGAGAATAAAAAATCTGCATGCAGTAGTAGAGAATAAGGAAATCCTGAAAGGTATTCATCTGGAAGTAAACGAAGGCGAGATTCACGCCATTATGGGCCCCAACGGGTCGGGAAAAAGCACGTTGGCTTCCGTTCTTGCCGGAAATCCGAAATACGAAGTGACGCGCGGCAGCGTAATTTTCAAAGAAAAGGAGTTGCTCGATATGGAGCCTGCCGACCGGGCCAAGGAGGGGATTTTCCTCAGCTTTCAGTACCCCATTGAAATTCCGGGCGTGAGCATGGTTAATTTTATGCGTGCCGCGTTAAACGAACAACGTAAATACAGGGGCGAAGAACAGATATCGGCATCAAACTTTTTAAAACTGATGCGCGACAAGCGCGAATTACTGGGTATCGACAGCCAGCTGGTAAGCCGCTCGGTGAACGAGGGTTTCTCGGGAGGGGAGAAGAAGCGGAACGAGATTTTTCAGATGGCCATGCTCGATCCTACGTTGGCTATACTTGACGAAACCGATTCGGGATTGGATATCGACGCGCTACGGGTTGTTGCTGCCGGGGTAAATGCGTTGCACAGTCCCGAAAAAGCAGCCATCGTTATTACCCATTATCAGCGACTTCTCGACTATATTCAACCCGATGTGGTTCACGTGCTTTACGACGGAAAAATCATCAAAACCGGAGGACCGGATCTGGCTCTCGAACTCGAAGAAAAAGGATATGACTGGCTTGTGAACCCCTAACCCGTAATAAAAATGATTGAACAACAATATATCGATTTATTCAACGACTACAGGGGCGAGATCGACGCGAATTCCGTTGCCGGACTCAATCGTCATCGCGACGCTGCTTTTGAGGCGTTCAATAGATCGGGATTCCCCACCTCAAAATCAGAAGATTATAAACATACGGATGTGTCCCGCGTGTTCGACTGTGATTTGGGGTTGAACCTGAGGAACATCCCTGTTCCCGTTGATCCGTACGAAGCATTCAAATGTGACGTGCCTAACCTCAACACCAACCTGTATTTCCTGATAAACGACCGGTTCTACACCAACGGACATCATCAGGGAGCCCTGCCAGAAGGAGTTTTTGTGGGTAGTTTACAGCTGTTTTCGGAAACTCATCCCGATATTTTCGACAGGTATTACGCGAAAACCGGCGATTATTCCGACAATGGCGTGGTGGCTTACAACACCATGTTTGCCCAGGACGGGTTTGTTATTTATGTCCCCGAGAACGTGGTCGTCGAAAAACCGCTTCAATTGATCAATATCCTCCGGGGAGGGGTCGACCTGAACGTGAACCGCCGCATTCTTATTGTCGCCGAAAAAAACGCGCGGATTAAACTGCTTGTCTGCGACCATACGGTCGATGATGTTCAGTTTGTCGTGACACAGGTAGCGGAGATTGTCGCCGACAGAGACGCGCAGGTGGATTTTTACGGACTGGAAGAGAATTCGGTAAAGGTCAAATTATTGAACAATGTTTTCGCCGAGCAGGCCGAAAACTCAAACGTGACGGTCTCCACGATCACGCTGCACAACGGTTTCACCCGGAATAACTACCGCTTCCGCCTGCTGGGTGAATACGCCGAGGCTCGTATCGGAGGGCTGGCCATTTGCGACAAGGAGCAGCACGTTGATAATTACGCCTTTTTGGAGCACGCTACTCCCAACTGTCGCAGTAACGAGTTGTTCAAATATGCACTTCAGGAAAGATCGACGGGTGTTTTCTGCGGAAGGATACTGGTGGACAAGGGTGCACAAAAGACACTGGCCTATCAGAACAACAAGAACCTTGTCACCTCGGATGAAGCCAAGATGTTCTCGAAGCCGCAGCTTGAGATTTATGCCGATGATGTAAAATGCTCGCACGGGTTGACTACCGGACAGCTCGATCAGGACGCCCTGTTTTATCTGCAGGCCCGCGGAATTCCCGAGGAAGAAGCCCGCATGTTCCTGATGGTGGCATTCACGCAGGATGTGGTAGACCTGGTCCGTATCGATTCGCTTCAGGACAGGCTTGTACAACTGATCAACAAGCGTTTCAGGGGCGAACTGATGCGTTGCGGAAATTGCCGTGTGTGTAAATGATTAATGTAACCGACATACGCGCTGACTTTCCCATTCTGTCACGCCAGGTGCACGGTAAGCCGCTGGTTTACCTGGACAATGGCGCGACAACACAAAAACCGCTTTGTGTGATCGATAAAATCCGGGAGATGTATTGTTCCGTGAATGCCAATGTGCACCGCGGTGTGCATTTTTTAAGCCAGGCGGCTACCGACGAGCACGAAGCATCGAGAAGAACGGTGCAGGAGTTTATCGGCGCCGCTTCTGCCAACGAGATTGTCTTTACGCGCGGCACCACGGAAGCCATCAACCTGCTCTCCTCTTCGTTCTGCCGTGAGTGCTGCAAACCCGGCGACGAGGTAATTGTTTCCGCCATGGAACATCATTCCAACATTGTTCCCTGGCAGTTGCAGGAAACGATTTCGGGAATTAAACTGCAGGTGTTGCCCATCTCGGACGAGGGGGAAATCCTTTTGGAAGAGCTGGAAAGGTTAATCTCTTCCCGCACGAAGCTGATCGCCGTCGCGCATGTCTCCAACGTTCTCGGCACGATCACCCCGATGGAGAAAATTATTGAAACGGCACACCGGTACGATATCCCCGTTTTGGTGGATGCCGCGCAGTCGGTTCAGCACATATCGGTTGACGTTCAACGGATGGATTGCGATTTTCTCGTATTCTCGTCACACAAGATCTATGGGCCAACCGGTATGGGAGTGCTGTACGGGAAAGAAAAGTGGCTCGATAAACTTCCTCCCTACCAGGGCGGGGGGGAGATGATTTCGACGGTATCGTTCGAGAAAACCACTTTCGCCGGGTTGCCGTTCAAGTTCGAAGCCGGCACTCCCGACTATGTGGGATCCGCGGCATTGGCCACGGCGCTGAAATATATATCCCGTATCGGCATAGAAAATATTGCGAAGCATGAACAGGAAGTGCTTGCGTATGCCACAGAGCAGTTGTTATCCATCGATAAACTCAAAATATACGGAACATCCAAGAACAAATGCAGCGTGATCTCTTTCCTGGTGGAGGGAGTGCATCATTACGACATGGGTGTTTTGCTCGATACGATGGGGATTGCCGTCCGTACCGGGCACCATTGCGCCGAGCCGCTGATGCGCCGGTTGGGTGTGGAGGGAACTGTCCGGGTATCGTTTGCGGTGTACAACACCCGGGAAGAGGTGGATGTCCTGGTGAACGGGATCCGGCGGATAGTTAAGATGTTTTGACCGTTTGGGAGAATGTTGCGATATGGAGAAAAACTTTCCCGATTACGTTAGAAACGAAGACCATGCGTTGTTTCTCCTGATTAAAAAGAGAGACAGGGAGGCTTTCGCGGCGGTGTACCGGAAATACCACCGGTATCTCTATTCCTTGGCTGTCAAGTACCTGAAAGATGAGCACATGGCGGAAGATGCCGTACAGCACGTCTTCGTGAAATTGTGGGAAACGACCAAAAACATCGAGATAGAGATAAACCTGAAGAATTACCTCTATACGATGACGAAAAATTACATATTAAATACGATACGCGATCATAAAGAAGAGATATCCCTCAGTTATGCCAATGCGCAGATAGATATTCCGGGACAGGACGATATAATTAAGGCATTGGAAGATAAACAGATGAGGAGTATTCTCTACCAGGGAGTTGAATCGCTTCCTCCCCAAAAAAAAGAGGTTTGCCTGAGAAAGCTCGAAACAACGGATAGTAATCAGCAAATTGCGGACAAGATGGGGATTTCGGTTCATACAGTCAAATCACACTATCAGGAGTCAGTAAAAATATTAAGGTCATATTTTCAGCAGATCAAGATGATGACATGATAAAAACAAGATTCAACTCATATCTTTTGCCCGGAAATGTGTCAAATAAGGTAAGCGTTAATGTCGGTGATGTCAACAAACAGTAAAATAATAAACAGGGTCATTGGGGAAACTGCGTCTAAAGAGGAGGCAAAGGAAGTGGCCGAATGGTTCTCTTCTACCATCGAAGGTCAACAATGCCTTTCGGATATGCTCGATAGGGATGCGTATTTGATGGATGCTGATGCCGATACCGGAAAGTCTTTTACTCCACTTCAGTCGGATCTGCTTTTCGGAAGAATCGATAAAGATATTCGTATAAAACGTCTCAGAACGGTTATGCGTAATGTTGCCGCGGTTCTTGTTCCGATTCTGTTTTTACTGGGCTTGGGCTATTTTATCCATTCACAAACCTCCTTTTTTCAGGGCACAACCTATGCCGAACTCTATATCCCGAAAGGAGAAGATGCCCGAATATTTTTTCAGGACGGAACGGAGGTTTTTCTTAATGCCGATACGAGGATTCGATACCCGGAACGCTTTGGATTGAGGCACAGGGAGGTATATCTGGACGGTGAGGCATATTTTAATGTTGCGCCCGACAAGAAACGCCCTTTTGTAGTGCACGCCCAGAATACGTCGGTTGAGGTGCAGGGAACCGCTTTTAATGTGAATGCATATAGCGAAAGTGAAACCATACAGGTCGTGCTGGATGAGGGAAAAACATCTTTTCAGGTACAGCAACGCAAATACCCCATGTCTCCGGGGCAGCAGATTGAATACAATAAAACCACGGGAAAAACATCGCTTTATAATCTTTCCAAGCCTTCCAATGTTTCGCTATGGAGGAAAAATGTGCTTTACTTCTACGACACCCCACTTGCTGAGGTTATAAAAACCGTAGAGAGAAAATACAATGTGCATTTTCATGTACAATCGCCCGAAGCGCTTAATTTCAGTTATACACTTACCACCAAACAACTCCATTTGGAAGATCTGTTGAACGAGTTGCAGAAAATTGCGCCGGTGAAGTTCCAATATAAAGACAACCATGTGTTTGTGTCGATTTGACCATAATGTTCCCCCCCCTGACCTCCTTATTGTTCCGAAAGCTGTTGAATAATCTGCAAATTGCAAGGAAAAGGCAGTTGCTTGTATCAAGTAAGGTGTAGAATGTTTTTTAGTTTACCCCATTTATTTTGTTAATTCTTAATCTTTCCTCATACTTTTTCCCCCATCCCGTGTCAACCTTATGAAGAGTCCATAACAGATTTTCAATTTTTGTTCATTTGATATCTGTAAAAACAGATGGAAGAATTTTTAATTTTTTAATATGTAATACGAACAACCATGGGAAAAATTCCAATGAAAAGGCGCCTGATGATGCTGATTTCCTTCCTCGTGCTGGGCACAGCGATGCTGTTCGCGCAAAAAGTGAACCTCAACTACAGCAAGGCAACCCTGAGGACAGTACTGGAAAGCGTTACCGAACAGATCGGCCATAGCCTGGCATTCAGCAAGGAGGCCGTGGATTTAAGCGATGAAGTGACCATCCGGATTACGGATGGAGAAGCCGAGCAAGTCCTGAACCAATTACTGACTCCGCGTCAAATTGGGTATGAGATCAGGGACAACAAGATTTATATTTTTCACCGGCCGGCTCCCGTGAATGCCGCCGCAAGGCAAACACCCCCGCAGGAGGTTAGGTTAAGTGGAACGGTGACCGATACGAATGGGGACCCCATTATCGGGGCCAATATTGTGGTACCGGGGACTACCATAGGGACAGTCACAAATGTGGATGGGACATACAGCATGACCCTCCCGCGGGGATCCGTGCTGCGTTTTTCCTATATCGGTTACACCGGACAGGAATTCACCATCGCCAATCAGACCGTGCTCAATGTACAGTTGCAGGAAGATACGGAAGTACTGGATGAACTGGTGGTGGTCGGTTACGGGGTACAGCGCAAGAGTGTGGTCACCGCGGCCATCAGCAAGGTGTCGGCAGAGGAACTGAACGTGACAAGGCCTGTCCGCGTGGAGGACGCACTCAAGGGCAAGGTCTCGGGTGTACAGATCACGCAGAGCTCCGGCCAGCCGGGGTCGGATTCCAAGGTGCGGATCCGGGGTATCGGAACCATCAACAACAGCGAACCGCTTTATATCGTGGACGGTATGGAAGTGGGTGGAGGCATCAACTACCTGAACCCCGTCGATATCGCCTCGGTGGAGATACTGAAGGATGCCGCTTCGGCAGCCATCTACGGATCACGGGCCGCCAACGGTGTGATCCTGGTAACCACTAAAAAAGGGGATAAGGGTAAGGCGACGGTCAACTACGATGTGAGTTACGGATGGCAGAATCCCTGGAAGAAAAAGGAGATTCTCGATGCCCGGGAATACATGGTTATCATGAACGAGGCCCAGATCAACGATGGCAACCTGCCTCGTTACAACAACGAGCAGGTGATGGGTGCCGGAAAAGGGACCGACTGGCAGGATGAAACCTTCTACTACAATGCTCCCGTACAGAACCATCAGGTGAGTGTCTCCGGGGGAACGGACAAAGGAAATTACTTCCTCTCGTTCGGCTATTTCGATCAGGCAGGTATCGTGGGCGGAAATTACGACAAATCAAACTTTCAACGTTACAGTTTGCGTTCCAACTCGATCTACAATATTTTCGAAACGAAGGATCGCAGTTTTTTAAACAACGTACAACTGGGCGTAAATGTGGGTTATTCCCGCAATAAATCCACCGGCATCGAGACCAACTCCGAGTACGGTTCCATCTTGGGAAGTGCCCTGACTTTCTCACCGCTGGTACCGGTGTATGCCGATGAAGAGACGGGCAAGGCCATTCTGGCTCAGTATCCGCACGCGGTGAAAAATGGCGACCGCGTGTTCTCCATTCCGCCTGCCGGATTCCAGGAAATCGCCAATCCAGTGGGAATGCTCAATCAACCTTCGGCTGGCCTGAACAACGCCGATAAATTTGTCGGCTCATTCTGGGGCGAGTTGACCATCCTGCCGGAACTGAAATTCAGAAGCAGTTACGGGGTGGATCTGGCATTCTGGGGATATGATTCATACACCTTCCCCTACTTCCTGGCAACACAAGGTAAGGACGTGCAGTTCAGTACGGTCCAAAGCGAGATGAACCGCGGCTACACCTGGCAGCTTGAGAATTACTTCTCCTACAACAAATCGTTTGAGGAAACACACAACCTCTCCTTTGTGCTCGGACAATCCGCATCGAAATATACCTACCGAAACCTGGGCGGCAACGACCGCGACCTGCTGGAGAACGACCCGCTGAAGGCAAACATAAATTATGCCATCGCCGATAGAAAGGAAGAACGTGCCTGGGGCGGTACCGGAGGATATAACTTCACGGCCCGCGCCTCTTACTTCGGCAGGATCGATTACAACTATGACGAGAAGTACATGCTGCAAGCCACGGTTCGCCGCGACGGATCTTCCAATTTCGGCCCCGGCCACAAATGGGGTGTCTTTCCCTCCTTCTCTGCTGGATGGAACGTGACAAACGAGGCGTTCATGGAAGGACGGCCGCAATGGTTGGACTACATGAAACTGCGCGCCAGCTGGGGAAAGAACGGTAACGACCGCATCGACCAGTTCCTCTATACGTCGCTGATGGAGGGTGGACAAAACTATTACTTTGGAGGCGGGTACGATGTGAACCAGGGAGATCCGGCCAAAGTGGGGGAGATCACCGGGCAGATGCAATACGGAAGTTCTCCGGGTTACATTCCCAATCCCAAGGTGAAATGGGAAGAGTCGTCACAGACCAACCTCGGAATTGATACCCGTTTTCTGCAAAGCCGGATGACCTTCTCCTTCGACTACTTTAAGAAAAAAACCATCGATATGCTGATGAAGCAGCCCATACCCTCCTATGTGGGTATCGGCGCTCCTATTGCCAACGTGGGCGATATGGAAAACTGGGGGCTGGAATTTGAACTGGGCTGGAAGCAGTCGGTGGGCGAATTTAACTATGCCGTATCGGCCAACGCCTCTTACCTGAAGAACAAACTGATCAACCTGGGGAACGAAACCGGAGAACAGATCTACGAGAATGCAGGTGCCTCTGGCGTAGGAAGCTATGTGAAAGGGATGAACGGCGAGGTATTTCCTTATTTTTACGGCTATAAAACCGATGGGCTCTTCCAGAACCAGGCGGAAGTGGATGCTTACGTGAATGCCGCTGGGGAAAAATACCAGAGTGCCGCCCTGCCGGGTGACGTACGCTTTGTGGACCTGAATGGCGACGGCGTGATCAGCGACGCTGACAAAACCAAGATAGGGAAGGGGATGCCCGACTGGACTTACGGGCTTACGCTTTCTGCCGACTATAAAGGGGTCGATCTGAACCTCTTCTTTCAGGGTACTATCGGAAATGATATTTTCGACTTCTCACAACGCGGCGATATACCTGCCATGAACCGTCCCGCCTGGATCCTCGATCGCTGGCACGGGGAAGGCACATCGAACCACATTCCGCGAATGACCTCGGCCAACCCTAACGGGAACTGGAGATCCTCCGACCTCTATATCAAGGACGGATCCTATATGCGCCTGAAATCGGCCCAGCTGGGATACACCTTGCCGGTGGAGCTGACCGGGAAAATAGCGGTACAGCGCCTAAGGATCTATGTTTCGGCCGATAACCTGCTCACATTTACCTCCTACGATGGTTTCGAACCGGAAGTAGCATCCGGTGCGCTGGACTCCCCATCCGGAGGCTATACCACCATCGGGATCGACCGGGGTATCTATCCGCAGTCAAGAACCATTTCAGTGGGTGCCAACATCACATTCTAATCTTAACATTGTACGGAAATGAAGAAATTAATGTATATACTTATGGTGACATTCCTGACAGCAGGAGTGGCCGGATGCAGCGATGATTTTCTGAGTGCTTCATCCACAGAGAAACAAGAGGCGGGTGCTCCTGCCTACGAAGGAGCTATTTTGGCCAACCTCGCATCGGCTTACCAGATCTTGTTGTTTGATAGCTATGCCAATCAGAACTACAACAGTATCCCTTTGATGTCCGACCTTCGTTCGGACGACATATTCAAGGGGGGCGGTGATGCGGGCGACCAGCGTCAATTATACCTGTTGTCGCTTTTTACCTCCACCCCGCAGGAACTTCCCGAAGGGTTGTGGGCTATCCTCTATTCAGGAATTGCCCGTGCCAACAATGCGATCTCCGCCTGTGAAAATGCGGTGGAGGTTCCGGAAGAGAAGGTAAATCAGTACAAAGCGGAAGCACACTTTCTGCGTGCCTATTATACCCACTGGCTTTGGAAGTTCTGGGGCAATGTGCCCTATTTCGAAGAACCGCTGACGACACCTCCCTACATGACGAAACAATACACAGCCGATGAGATTTATGCCGAGATCATGCAGGATATTGATGTGGCTACAACGGACGGCTGGTTGCCAATGAAACTGGAGAAAGACGCCAGTCAAAAAGATATACCTGCATCCATCGGCAGAGTGAACAAAGCTACAGCCCTGATGTTGAAAGCGCGTGTGGTCATGTATCAAAAAGATCAGTCGCGCTACGCTGAGGTAACAGCTGATATGGCGGAAATCATCAATAGCAATGAATATGACCTATTTGGCGATTTCGCTTCTATGTGGCTGGATGAGAATGAGTTTTGTAAAGAGTCAATCTTCGAAGTAAACCACTTGCCCGAAGGAAAAATATGGGCTAACGGCTGGCAGGGTTACGGAACCAACCTCCCCGCATTTATTTCACCCAACGGATTGAATACCGGCAATAAAACCGGTGATTTCAAAGGTGGCTGGGGCTTCGGGCCGGTACGTCAGTCCACATGGGATATCTACGAAACGGGAGATACCCGCCGGGAAGGTTCCATCAACAAATGGGAACCGGAACAGTATACCGCCCGCTTTCAGGATACGGGCCTGTTCATGGCCAAGTACGCCGCACGGGTAGGTTACAACCCCCAGGGAGATGTCGATCTGAATTATTGTAACAACCTGCGGGTGTTTCGGTACGCAGAGACATTGCTTACCTACGCCGAGATGGTAGTGATGCACGGCCAAAGCCCGGTTGGCGGTATCACCGCCCAGGCATGCCTCGATGAGGTACGTCAGCGTGCTTTCGGAAAGGCGAGTCCCATTCCCGTCACAACCGAAAATATTAAGATGGAACGGCGTCGTGAGTTTGTGGGCGAGGGAATGCGCTTCTGGGATATTGTCCGCTGGGGCGACACTGCGTTGCTGACCGAAAACCTCACCGCGTACAACAGCGTACGTACCTGGAACGATAACTGGAAATATCTGCCCATTCCCCAATCGGAAATAGACAAGACGGCCGGCACCGAGTTTGCGCTGCAACAGAATCCGGGATATAATTAACCACATAGAATATCGACGCATTATGAAGAATAAAATAAAACGACTATCGGGAATGCTGCTGTTTCTTTTTATCATGGCAGCATGCAGTCCGCAGGAACTGAATGATTATGGCCTCGACAGTATGGCCACCCTGACGGATGATCAGGTATCTTTTACCCAGACTGTATCGGCAACCAGTGACAACATGGTCACTTTTACCAGCACTACCCAACTTCCCACCAACGCTGTCTATACCCTTCGCTGGGATCTGGGAAATGGGTCCACCGGAAACAAAGCTTCTGCCACTGGAATTTATCCCTTCGCCTGAGATTATACGGTTACCCTCTCCATTCATTTTCCCGATGGGAGCGTAGCTAAAAAGAGCGTGGTGGTCAGTTTTGAAGACAACGATTACAGTCTTGTGGATACACCGACTTACAGGAACCTGACCGGTGGTGCTGATGATGCCGACGGGAAGACTTGGGTGTTCGACCAGTATAATAATTTTTCAGCCGAAGTAGCAGCAGCATTGGCGCCCTTGAAGGTAGAATATCCGACACTGGAACAAGCGGCTGCCTATGCAATAACAGGCCATATGGGATTAGGACCGCAAGGCTCAAGAGGTCAATCCTGGTGGAGTGCCGCTGCAAACGACAAGGCCTCTTGGACACTCTATTCATATAAGTTTACGTTCATTCAGAACGGTGTGCAGCTGAAGATTGAAAATTCCGGTGACGGATACGGAAGAAAAGCCGTTTCGTCCGCCGCAGGATTTAACGTTACGGGAACGAGCGAGGATGATGCTTTTTTCCCCTATCCGGGCGGAGACTATACGTTCTCTATCGACGAGAGCGGTACGCATCCCAAGCTGACCCTCTCCGGAAATGCTTTTATGGGTTATTATTGCGGCCATCAAGAATACGAAATCGTGTATCAGACCGAAGAGGTAATGACATTGGTAGTACATAACCAGGTGGAACAACAAGACTGGTGTTTTGTTTTCTGTCGTGAAGACCTCAATGTGCCAGCGCCGCCGGTAGCCAAGGAGCTGAAAGCGATTCCGCTGAGTGAAGATTTTGAAGGGGATGAAATACTGGCTTTCAAACAGGAAGATCTGGGAGGTGCAACAAAAAGTGCCGTGATTGGTAATCCTGTACCGCTACCCATCAATGAATCCTCGAAGGTGTACCGTTACTGGAAATCGACCGGTTTCTACAGTAACCTTTCCTTCACTGCACCGGATTACAAGTTCGATCTTACGACGCAGAACAAAGTCAGGGTGAAGGTCTTTATTCCCTCCTTCAACGATTATACCACGGAAAATGCGGTGGCCGGGGACTGGATTGCCAACAACAAGCTGCTGCCTCAGCTGGCCGTGAAGCTGCAGGATGGCGATCATCCGGCCCCGTGGGAAGGACAGACCGAAATAGTGAAAGCAAACCTGGAGATGGATAAATGGCTTGAACTGGAGTTCGATTTCGCCGGATCAGCCAATCGGGAAGATTACGACCGGATCGTGATTCAGTTCGGTGCCGAAGGACATGCCGGGCCGGGCTTCTTCTACCTGGATGACTTTGAATTTGGTGAATAACAATTGAGGCTGCCGGGTCACATACCGGCAGCCTTTTCAACCCACATGAGAAAAATGAATACGATATGGATCGTGCTGGCTTTGGTGCTGGCGGCCTGTGGCGGGGATGCCCCGCCGCCCATCACCCCTAAACCCGAGGTCGTGGTGAAATGGGAAATAACACCGGCAACCACACTGTTTTCCGCAAAGGAGGAGACCAGAAACATTATCGTGACGGCCAATGGCGACTGGACAGCTGCCTCCGGCCAGTCCTGGTGCAGCCTTACACCCGACAAAGGGGGAAAAGGACAGACTCTGGTAAAGATCAGTGTTGCGGCCAACCCGAAAGAGGAGGTGCGAAACGCAGAAATCACCTTTACTTCCGGAAAGTACAGCCAGAAATACGGAATTTCTCAAGCGGCGGGAATCATTGGAAATTACGTGCCGGCAGGCTATAACCTCGTGTGGGCGGAAGAGTTTGATGCCCCCCGGTTGAGCAGCGGCAAGCCTGCCCTGCCCGACACGCAAAAATGGCGGTACGAAAACCTTCCCAAAGGTACGGTCAACAATGAACTACAGACCTATGTGGGCGGATTCAGGGGTGCCGACACGGTGGCGGCAGTCCACGACGGCACGCTGAAAATCATCGCCCGGAAAAGCGGAACCGATATCATCTCTGCCCGTATCAACACTATTGAGAGCTGGACCTACGGTTACTTCGAGGCGCGACTGCGGGTGCCGGGCGGTAAAGGTACCTGGCCCGCTTTCTGGATGCTGCCGGAGAAGGAGCAGCTCAATTGGCCCCTCGATGGGGAGATTGATATCATGGAGTATGTGGGTTATGATCCCGGGTGGGTACATGCTTCTGTGCATACAAAAGCCTACAACCATACAATCGGAACCCAGAAAACAGCCAGGATAGAAGCTAAAACCGCTGAAACAGCGTTCCACATTTACGCAGTGGAGTGGACTGCAGGTTATATCAGGGGATTCGTGGATGGTGTGGAGTATTTCCGGTTCAACAACGACGGTGCCGGAAATAAGGAGACCTGGCCCTTCAACGTGCCTTTCTACCTGAAGCTGAACCTCGCCTGGGGCGGTGACTGGGGTGGCGCGCAAGGCGTTGATGAAACCAAACTGCCCGCTACCTATGAGATCGATTACGTGCGGGTGTATCAGAAGTAGAAACAAGAGTTTAGCGGATAGCTGAATGCTTAAAAAATCATAAAATGAACGCAAGTAAAATTTTCTTTTTTCCCCTTTTTATTCTATTACTGGCTGCCTGTAGCGGCGGTACCGGAAAAATCGGGATGCCCCTGGATGCCGGCGTGGAAAAAAAGATCGACAGTATCCTGTCACAAATGACGCTGGAAGAAAAAGTGGGGCAGATGGCTCAGTTCACCATCGATTTGATCGGAAAAGGAGGAAATGCCTATTTCAGTAACGAACCTTTTGAGGTGGATCCGGCCATGCTCGATACCGTGATCGGGAAATACAAGGTGGGCTCCATCCTCAACACCAGTAACAACCGGGCGCGTACAACCGAAGTATGGGAAAATACCATCAGGACGATACAACAAAGGGCATTGCAGGAGACGGGTATTCCGGTGATCTACGGCATAGATGCCATCCACGGTACTACATACACGGCAGGAGGAGTTCTCTTCCCGCAGGCCATCGGTATGGCGGCTACATTTAATACAGGACTGATGAAAGAAGGATCGCGCATCACTGCTTATGAAACACGGGCAAGCAACATACCCTGGACCTTCGCGCCAACGATGGATTTGGGAAGGGATGCACGCTGGTCCCGGCAGTGGGAAAGCTACGGAGAAGATGCCTACCTCAACGCTCGGATGGCGGTGGCCTCTACCCTCGGCTTCCAGGGAGAAGACCGCAACAGGGTGGGTAGCCGGCACGTTGCGGCCTGCCTGAAGCACTACATGGGTTACGGCGTACCGGTGTCGGGCAAGGACCGTACTCCGGCGGTAATCCCGGAGAATGATTTGCGGGAAAAGTATTTCGAGCCCTTCCGTGCGTGCATTGAGGCAGGTGCTCTTTCGGTGATGGTCAACTCGGGCATGATCAACGGCGTCTCTACCCATGCCGATTACCGGCTGCTTACGCAATGGCTGAAAGAGAATCTCGATTTCGATGGAGTTATTGTGACTGACTGGGCGGACGTGCAGAACCTGCTGAGCCGTGACCGTGTGGCCGCTGATTACAAAGAGGCCGTCAAAAAGGCGATCAATGCCGGTATCGATATGGTGATGGAACCCTACAACCTCGCTTTCTGTCCCACCCTGATACAACTGGTTCAGGAAGATCAGGTTCCCATGAAACGGATTGATGACGCAGTGCGCCGGGTCTTGCGCTTGAAATACCGGCTGGGACTTTTTGACCGTCCCTGCTGGCCGCGGGAAGAATATCCCGATTTTGGGAACAGCGGGAACGAGGAGGCGGCAAAAGCAGCAGCGGATGAGTCGATTACCTTGCTGAAAAATGATAACAATATCCTACCCTTGCCTCCTGCTGCACGAATCCTTGTTGCAGGCCCCAATGCTCACTCCATGCGTACGCTCAACGGCGGATGGAGCTATTCCTGGCAAGGAGAAAAAGTAGAGGAGTTTGCTCAGGACTACAACACCATCTACGAGGCGTTGCAGCAGAAATTTGGAGCATCCAACGTGAGATATGAACCCGGTGTTACCTATAAAATGGACGGACAGTACTTCGAGGAGAATGCACCCGAAATAGCAAAGGCTGTCGCAGCAGCGGGAGGGGCGGACTATATCGTGCTTTGCCTGGGCGAAAACTCTTACTGCGAAACGCCCGGAAACCTGGATGAGCTTACTCTCTCTGAAAATCAAACAGAATTGGCATTGGCGTTACAAAAAACAGGTAAGCCCCTGATTCTGGTGCTGAATGAAGGACGTCCACGACTGATTCGCAAAATTGAACCGGGTGCCATGGCGGTTGTGCAAACCTATCTGCCTGGAAATTTTGGAGGAGATGCGCTGGCGGATATCCTGAGCGGCGATGTGAATCCGAGTGGAAAACTGCCTTACACCTATCCGAAATACGAACAGGGCCTGATTACCTACGACCATAAACCCAGTCAGAATATTGACGGAAAGATGGAGGGCGCCTACGATTACGGGGCGCAGACATCGGTACAGTATCCGTTTGGCTATGGACTGAGCTATACTTCTTTCGATTATAGCAATCTCCGTGTGAGTAATACACTTTTTACGGCGGAAGATGTGATCTCCGTGTCGGTCGATGTTACCAACAGCGGAGCCCGGGAAGGAAAAGAGGCCGTGTTGCTCTTTAGCAGTGACCTGGTAGCATCCCTCTCTCCCGATGTACGCCGCTTGAGAGCGTTTGAGAAAATCTCGCTGAAGCCGGGAGAGACCCGGACAGTCACTTTCGAAATGAAAGGCAATGAGCTGGCATTTGTCAACGAACAGGGGCATTGGGTACTGGAAGAAGGTGAGTTTATGCTGCAGGCTGGAAACCAGACCGCCGGTATTCGTTGTACGGCGACAAAAATCTGGGAAACGCCCAACAGGTAACTCCCTCACCGGTAGGTAATCGGATATTTGTTATTGAACCGGTACCCGATACCCAACATCAGGTAATTCGGCGTTTGGAAGTTCTGAAGATTATAGCCGATATGGATAAACGAATTTCGGGTAACTTCCACTTTCAGCGCCAACATCTGGTATAGTCCGGCCAGGTCTCCGCCTGCGTGAACGACATTCGAACCGATACCCACACCCACCGTAAAATAGGGCATCACATACTCCGCCCGTGCCGAAATGCCTAAGGCCAATTGCTTGCGAACCGGCGGGTTATAAAACGTGTATCCGGGATTTTTACCGCCATACTCAACAATATAATCTTCGGTGTACACGTTTGCGCTGCTGTCGTACACGCCGTCCAGCGACAATCCGGCGCGCAGTTTGTAGCCGAAATTGTACATGGGGTTGATATTGAAACCGCCCACCGGATATCTGTACGGCGAAGCTATTCCCTTGCCTTCAAGGTAAACCCCTTTTCGCCGCCACGAACCGAACAGAACGATATCGTAACTCACGTGTCGGGGAAAATCCGTCACTGCCCGCGGGTACGTCGGCTGCCGGAAAACCACTCCCGGATTGGGCGTGTACATCAGCCCCAGCTTGATTCCCGCCGTATTCAATCCGGCATTGGGAAACTGCGTGTTCCCGTTGGAAAAGTGCGCCAGGCTGACGCCGCCAATCAGGTTGAAATGTTGCGAGAGCATTTGGCAGAGGTAAAACCCGGTGTTCATATATGCGTTTATTTTCGAGCCGATGACACGGTTATCCGGATTTGTTTCGGGATGGTAAGGTTTCCATCCGCCCGATAACCCGAAATTCCACTCGTAATGAAACGACAGGCTGGGGGTGATCCACGCCAATCGAGCACCTTGAAACAAATATACGGCAAGGGGATTTCCCAATTGTCGGGGTTCGCCAAACGTAAAATACGCCACTCCAATTCCTTGGTGCGGTACACCGTAAATGCTTCCCGCAGGGGTGCCGGGCCTGAATTGAAAGGAGTACTTCAAGTGTGTGGAGAACGAATTCCGGATGGGTTTGGAGCGGGCATTCTCGCCTTTCAGAAAATTATGGGTAGGGAAAATGTATCCCGGCCGTGTTTCGGCTTCCAACCGGTACAGAAACCGCCCTTGTCCCGGCACGGAGTCGGCATCCGTTTGCGCGAAAGAGGCTTTTGTGGTGAAAAGCAGGAAAACAGCGGCGAAGACTAATAATTTGTGTGTGATTTGTTTGTTCATAAAAAACCAATTTCCGGTTCCCGGCTCCGCAATCCCTTACATCCTTTCCGGCACTTCAATCCCGAACAATGCCATCCCTTTTTGGACGGTTAAGGCTACGTTCTTCGAAAGCAGCAGGCGGAACGCGCGCAGGGCTTCGTCCTTTTCGCGCAGCATGGGGAAATCGTGATAGAACTGGTTAAACTCTTTGGCCAGATCGTACACGTAATTTCCGATTAGCGAGACGTTGTATTCGTCTCCGGCCTGTTTGACGATATCCGGAAATTCAGCCAGCAACTGCACCAACCCTTCTTCTTTTTCAGAAAGAACAATGTCTGCCTGCATTGATTCAGGAACAGGAATCCCCTGTTCCTCGGCTTTGCGCAAAACTGATTTGATGCGGGCGTGGGTGTATTGGATAAACGGACCGGTATTTCCGTTAAAATCGATGGATTCTTTCGGATTGAAGGTCATGTTTTTTTTCGGATCTACTTTCAGAATGAAATATTTCAGGGCCCCCATTCCAATCATGGTTACAACACGATCGGCTTCCTCTGGTGTTACACCGTCCAGCTTTCCCAGTTCTTCCGAAGTTTCGCGAGCGGTCTGAATCATCTCGGCCATCAAATCATCGGCATCCACTACGGTCCCTTCACGCGATTTCATCTTGCCTTCGGGCAGTTCCACCATCCCGTAAGAGAAATGGACCAATCCTTTTCCGAATTCAAAACCCAGCTTATCGAGCAGTATGGAGAGCACCTGGAAATGGTAGTTCTGTTCATTTCCAACCACGTAAATCATGGTGTCGACGGGATAATCGTCGAACCGGAGTTTGGCCGTGCCGATATCCTGCGTCATGTACACCGAAGTGCCGTCGGAGCGAAGCAGGATTTTTTCGTCCAATCCGTTTTCCGTTAGATCGGCCCAAACCGATCCGTCTTCTTTCTTATAGAAAATACCCTCTTCAAGTCCGCGCAGCACTTCTTCTTTTCCGGCGAGATAGGTTTGCGATTCGTAATAAATCTTGTCGAACGACACGCCCAATTTCGCGTACGTTTCATCGAAACCGGCATATACCCAGCCGTTCATCAGTTTCCAAAGCTCAACCGTGGCGGCATCGCCGGCCTCCCATTGGCGAAGCATTTCGCGCGCTTCCTGCATCAATTCCGATTTCTCTTCGGCTTGTTCTTTTGTCAATCCTTTTGATTGCAAATCGGCCAGTTCGGCCTTGTATTTTTGGTCGAAAAGCACATAATACTTGCCGATAAGGTGGTCGCCTTTCTTGCCCGACGATTCCGGAGTTTCATTGTTCCCCCACTTTTTCCATGCCAGCATCGATTTGCAGATGTGGATACCGCGATCGTTCACGATATTGGTTTTCACCACACGTTTCCCGTTTGCCTTGAGTACTTCGCTCAGTGCGTGCCCGAGCAGGTTGTTGCGCACATGCCCCAGATGCAGCGGTTTGTTGGTGTTGGGCGACGAATATTCCACCATAAACAGCGGCGCGTCGTCGGCAACGGGTGTGAAACCGTAATCGGGATTATCGTTGATGCTTTCGAGCAGATTCACCCATACTTCCGAAGCGATACTCAGGTTCAAAAAGCCTTTTATCACGTTGTATTCAGCGATAACGGTTGAGTTTCCCGCTAAATAGCCGCCGATTTCCTGCGCCGTCTGTTCGGGATTTTTCTTCGATATTTTCAGCAAAGGAAACGTTACCAGCGTGTAATGCCCTTTAAATTCTTTCTTGGTTTTCTGAAGCGTGATTTGCGATGCCTCCACATCGGCGCCGTATAATTCTTTTATTGCACCGGTAACGGCCTGTTGAAGTATATTTTCGATGTTCATTGTTGTGAATTTGCCGATTAAGGATGCAAAGATAAGAATTTATTTGAGATTTGGCTTTTGGCGTCAAAACCAGGGTGTCTTATCTTGAAAAAGCAAGCCGCCGTTCAGCCTCCACATCTTGAATGCTTTTGGCCAACGGTTTTCCCAATATACGGTTTCCTGTTGCTGTAATTAAAATGTCTTCTTCGTTGCGGATACCGCCAAAGTCCCGGTATTTATTGACTCGATTGAAATTGATGAAATCGGTGTTTATCCTGTTCTTTTCCCAGTAATCAATCAACTCCGGAATAAAATAGATTCCGGGTTCAATCGTAAATACAAAGCCGGGTTCCAGGTTTCTTCCCAATCGAAGTGATTTTAACCCGAACTGTGTGCTCTTGGGCACATTATCGTAACCCACGATTTGTTCACCCAGATTCTCCATATCGTGCACATCCAAACCCATCAGGTGTCCCGTTCCGCAGGGAAAGAACAAGGCGTGAGCCCCGTTTTCAACGGCGTCTTGCGTGTTTCCTTTCGTTAAACCGAGGGCCTTTAACCCGTCGAAAATAATTTCGCATACGCGCAGATGCACATTTTTAAAGCTGACATTGGGCATCGCCATTTCGATGGCCCTGTTGTGCGCTTCCGTCATGCCGGGACGGGCAAAATTCATGGCTGTCTTGTGCATCTCCGCGGTTACCGTAACCGCTTTTTCAATCTCTTCAATTTCTTCTTCCGATTTGGTATTCCGCTGATTGGCAACGGCTACAATCAGTTCCGTGCTTGCTTTGGCAACTATCTGTTCATTGGAATATCCCAGGAGGTGACTGAGCTTTATGAAATGCTCCGCACGGTAAGGGGGGAGATAGCGGATTTTTTCTTTATCGGTTTTCCCGATTTTGGTCATTAACCGCGATAAGCAGTCGGTATTCCCGACTCCCGCCTGTTCGGCCAATTCCTTAACGGAGGGTTGGGTGCCGGTCCAGACAATTGAATCGATGGTGGCTTCATCGCCAAAGATATATTCCTTGTTTTCGTCAATATCGATTAACGCGACAAGGTTGGGCTTATTGATGCCGAAATAGTAGAGAAAACTGCTGTCCTGACGATAAAAGTAGGTATTGTCTTCGTAGTTGATGCCGCACTCGTCGTTACCTAAAAAAAGTAATATCCCCGATTGAAAATGTTTTTTCAATTCCTCTCTTCTCGAAATATACGTTTCTTTTGAAAACATCTGATCCATTATTTATGATTATTATTTGCTTCGTTACTATTGCTGTTGTTCCATTGGGGCGGTTCAACGTTGAGGATATTTTTGACAAAGAAATCGCGACGTTTTCGTTCGCCGTATTTCCCTCCCATTGTATGTCTTTCTCCGGGAAGCATCACAAATTCAAACTCCTTGTCGTGTTTTATAAGCTCGTTAACCACTTGCAACGTGCTTGAAGGATCCACGTTATTGTCTAATTCGCCGAGGATGAGCATCAGTTTCCCTTGCAGAAGATGGGCATTATCCACATTGGAAGATTCTGCATACGATTCGTCGACGGGATACCCCATCCATTGCTCGTTCCACCAGATTTTATCCATGCGGTTATCGTGGCATCCGCACGACGAAACGCCCACCTTGTAGAATTCGGGATGAAACAGAAGCGCCCCCATGGTGCTTTGTCCTCCGGCCGACATGCCGTAAATGCCCATGTTGTCGATATCCATTTCGGGATGTTTTGCCGCAGCCGCTTTCAGCCACGCAATCCGGTCGGGAAAACCGGCATCCTTCAGGTTTTTCCAGCAGACGTCGTGAAAAGCTTTGGAGCGGTTTGCCGTTCCCATGCCGTCGATCATCACAAGGATAAATCCCAGTTCTGCCAGGGCAGAAGTGAAGCGATGCTCAACGGCAAAAAACTTCGGCACGTGCGAATTGTGCGGCCCGGCATAGATATATTCGATTACGGGATATTTTTTGGACGGGTCGAAATGCGAAGGACGAACAATCATGCCCCAGATATCGGTTTTCCCGTCGCGTCCTTTTGCGGAGAAAACTTCGGGCTGTTTCCATCCGGCATTTGTTACGGCGGAAATATCGGGTTGGAGTGCGGGTTTATATACAATTTTCCCGCCTTGCTCAACGGAGCGTACAACAAGGGTGGCAGGCAAGTCCACCCGTGAATACGAATCGAGCATATAGGCATAATCGTGCGAGAAAGTTACGCTGTGGTTCGCGTTTTCGGGAGTAAGCGCCACCATTTTCCCGTTGTCGATATTCAGCGAGTAATATTTTTCGAGATAAGGATCTTCGTCTTTATCCATACCACACGCTTTAAACAAGATGCACCTGTTTTTTTCATCGACGTTCACTACCGTTTTAACGACCCATTCGCCTTTGGTGAGTTGTTTTTTTACTTTTCCCGAAGGTACATCGTACAGGTAAATATGCCGCCATCCGTCGCGTTCTGAAATCCAAAGCATCTCATTGGAGTTCTTAAACCAGTATTGATACAGGGCATCGTAATAGAAAAATGTATCGCATTCTTCCTTTACCACGGGGCGCAAATCGCCTGACAGATTCCCTGCATAAATGATGTATTGCTGATGTCCGCGTTTATTGAGATCGAACGTGAAGAAATCGCTGTTCTTGTTCCACTTGATATTGCTTAAATCGTATTGCTGTTCAACATCGGGAACATGGAAAGGAATGATTTCGCCCGTTTCCACCATAAAAAGTACGGGACGTCTTACAGGCAGTGCATCGCCGGGTTTCGGATAATCAAACGTTTCCGTAAGGGGCTGCAGCTGAGTCGCGGGCGATGAAGAAATCAGCAACAGTTTCCTGAATTCGACGGGACTGTACCTGCAGCATACAATCTTGCGCGAATCGGGCGACCAGTAAATGTTTGAGGAATAATAGCCGTAGGGCGAACCATCGTTGCTCAACTTCTGTTTCTCGCCGGTTTCTATGTCCCTTACCCACAAATTTCCTTCGGAAATATAAGCTTCTTTTTTACCGTCGGGTGAGGGGATATTTACTTTTTGATTTTCCAAATACACGGTTCCCCAGTATGAGTCGGAAAGGTTGTCCTTTTTGGGTTTTTTGTCGATTTTGTAGTTGGGCAAAGTGATAAAATAATCCACGTTGTCAACGGTGAAGAAGAGTGAATCTTTTCCGGGCCGTATGCGGTGAAAAGGAAGGATGTCAGCCTCAACTTTACGGTTGAGCACTTTTGACAGCTCAACGGCCATACGCTCTCTGTCGAACGCTTTTTTCTGGGTTCCGGCCACGGGGTCTATGAGGTAGAATTCACGTCCGTCAGGCGTTTGTGTCTCGTAGGCGAACAGATGCGACCGATCGGCGGCTTGCACATTCCCCACACCGTAATGATACTTCGAGGTAAACCGCTCGGCATACGTGTCGGCTAAGCGGTATAAACTGTCGATGTCCTGTGCCGATACAAAAAAGGGGAAAAGCAGGATAACAAGTGTCATGTAATGTTTATGATTCATAGTAATAAAATTATTTAAATGAAAATATCGAATGATTCAAGATTTTGGCGGTGTTACCTCCTGTTCGCCAACAGGTTGCTACCCGCCGATAATGGCATTCAATCCGTTATCGATAAAAGTGTTCAGAATGCGCAACTGTTCCTCCTTGGCAGGTTCCGACAATCCTTTATCGTCGTAAACTCTTCCGAGTTTCTCGTATTTTTTCGTTGCGATGCTGTGATACGGCAGAAGCCCTACCACGGCCGGACGATGTTTTAACGATGTCAAAAAAAGCGATCGTGGCATTAATGTTGTCATCCGCCGTGTTTACGCCATCTATCAACGGAATGCGGATGTGATATTCTTTGTTGTGGTCGGAAATAAGTTGAAGGTTTCTCAAAATAAGCGCGTTGTCCACTCCCGTCCATTTTCGATGCGCGGATGCATCCATGTGTTTCAAATCGTATAAAAACAAATCGGTATGGGGCAGAATGCTTTCAACCACGGAGGATTGGGCATATCCCGATG
>JBGZJM010000005.1:0-10754 GCA_041848845.1 Petrimonas sp.
TATACGGGCAATCCTTCGATGTTTAACCACCCCCGGCCGATAGCTTCGAATTTTTCGCCGGCTGTTCCAACGCCCAGAACCAGATTACCTCGAATTCTATCGTAATCGAACCCTCCAATGGAATATCCGGTTTTCAGCGAAACAAAATTGATCAGATCCACCAGCGTATCGATCGGATATAAATTTATACCCTTAATTATCCGTCTGCACAACGCTTCTGCCGAAGGCCGGTACCGGTTCGGATCCTTTCCCAGGTTTTTATACGCCTGTCGCGTGGCAAAAATTGCTTTTCGTTTCTTTATATCTTCCATTTTATACCTTGCCCGGAAATCTGTCGAAAATGCTTCCACCTCTTTCCACAAGTTTTCGTTGTGTGGAGAGTTCTTTACCCTGCAAATTATGGCAGAGAAGCAAAATCCGGGACAAGCCCTGAAAATTTCGTCGCTGACGGTTATCTTGATCTCGCTCATACAGATTTATAACATTAATACCCGTTGTATTTTCTTCAGCCTGCCAACATTTGGTTCCCCGCAGTGCCAGGCAATAGATATAAACCTTTTTCAAGGTCAATGAATCACAAATTTACAAAATCTCCACCAAACTTTTCCGTATTTGACGCAAGGGAATGAATTTATGAAAAATAACCTGCGAAAAGTTGTGAAAAATGCGAGCAATGACTATATTTGCGTGAGTTTTTGTTTTTCCATGACTGAAGAGAAAAAAAAGTTGTTGACGGATCTGGAATTTCGTGTGAGGCAGGTAATGTATATGTGCGACACGCTGAAAGAGGAGAATATCCGACTAAAATCTGACTTACAGGTTATTCAACAACAGTTAGCTGGAAAAACGGAGCAACTTGATCAGTTGAAGACAAAATACGATAGTTTAAAAACGGCAAGAACCATTACGGCGGCATCGGTGGATGTGAGAGTTGCCAAAAACAAGCTGTCGAAATTAGTGCGAGAAGTTGATAAATGCATAAATTTATTGAGCAGTTAGAAACGGGAAATTTATGCTATGGGCGACGAAAAGTTTTTATTAACGTTGGAAATTGACGGCCGGAAGTATCCACTGAAGATCAAGCAGTCGGAAGAGGAAGCTTTCAGAAAGGCCGCCAAGACAATACACAATAAGATCAATCAGTACAGGGTTAAATTTGGAGGAAATCCCGATTTAACCGTACAAGACTTTATGGCTATGACTGCCATACAGGCATTGGTGGAGAATTTTTCTATTGAGAGTAAAAATAATACGAAACCCTATGAGGATACAATCAGTTCGCTGATAAAAGAACTGGATTTTTTTCTGAAGAAATAGAAAAGAACCCTGATTGTCAGGACTAACTCATATCGCACTTTTTCACGGATGATTTTAATCCATCCGGAGAGGGTGCGATTTTTTTAAACCCGATTCAACATAACGATAAAATAGAACCATCCCTTGCGTTTGATTGGATAAATTGAAGGCGAGGTTTTTATAAATCATTAAAAATCAGAAATATGGAAATAGTTGTAGGAATTATCGGAATAGTTGTCGGAGCAGTTGTTGCCTGGTACTTGACCGGTAAGGCAGCCAATTCGCGCGCTCGGAATATTTTGAGCGATGCTGAAAAAGATGCTGAGGTAATCAGGAAAAATAAATTACTGGAAGCTAAAGAGGAAATTATTTCGATGAAGGCTGAAGCTGAAAAGCAGGCCAATGCACGTACATCGAAAATACAAATTACCGAAAACCGGTTGAAACAACGTGAGATGTCGTTGAACCAACGGCAGGAGGAATTGAGCAAAAAAGGAAACGAGATCGACTCTATTCGTGTCAATCTGGATAACCAACAAGAACTGTTGGATAAGCGAAGTGCTGAGCTGGAGAAAGTTTATCGCCAGTCCGTGGAACAGTTGGAAACAATTTCGGGGCTTTCGGCCGATGAAGCCAGGGAACGTTTGATCGAATCGATCAAGGAAGAGGCCAAAACCGATGCTCAATCGTACATCAACGAGATTATGGAAGAGGCTAAAATGACGGCAAACAAGGAAGCTAAACGTATTGTTGTTCAAAGCATTCAGCGTGTGGCGACAGAAACCGCCATAGAGAACGCCGTCACGGTCTTTCATATCGATTCCGATGAAATAAAAGGACGTATCATCGGGCGTGAGGGACGAAATATCCGGGCGCTGGAAGCCGCAACGGGGGTTGAAATTGTTGTGGACGATACTCCCGAGGCGATTGTCTTATCGGGGTTTGACCCTGTTCGTCGCGAAATTGCCCGTCTGTCGCTTCATCAACTGGTTGCCGATGGTCGTATTCATCCGGCAAGGATAGAAGAAGTGGTTTCGAAAGTAAGGAAACAGATTGAAGAAGAAATTGTTGAAACCGGAAAACGTACGGTTATCGATTTGGGAATTCACGGAATGCATCCCGAGTTGGTTCGTTTGATCGGGAAAATGAAATACCGCTCGTCGTACGGACAAAACCTGCTGCAACATTCACGCGAAACAGCAAACCTGTGCGCTATCATGGCTGCCGAACTCGGATTGAATCCCAAAAAAGCGCGCCGTGCCGGATTGTTGCATGACATAGGCAAAGTACCCGATGACGAACCCGAACTTCCGCACGCTATGCTCGGAATGAAGCTGGCGGAGAAATACAAGGAAAAACCCGATATCTGCAACGCTATCGGCGCGCACCACGACGAGGTGGAGATGACGACTCTCCTGGCGCCGATCGTTCAGGTTTGCGACGCTATTTCGGGAGCGCGTCCCGGCGCAAGGCACGAAATCGTGGAAGCGTATATGAAACGGCTGAACGACCTGGAAAACCTGGCGCTTTCCTACCCCGGTGTGGTGAAGACCTATGCCATTCAGGCCGGCCGCGAATTACGGGTTATTGTCGGAGCAGACAGGCTCGATGATCAGGATACGGAAAAACTTTCCGCGGAAATTGCCAAGAAAATACAAACCGACATGACTTATCCCGGTCAGGTGAAAATTACCGTGATCCGTGAGACAAGAGCAGTGAGTTATGCCAAGTAGTATTGCTATCTGCGCCCCGAAGAAGACCTTCCGGATGAACTTTGCCTCACAGCGGCGCCACTTCTTGAGCTCGAACCGGATGAGCGCTGTGATCTTACTGTTGCTTCATTGTTTCGGGATGAAGAGGACGTATTGCTGCTTCTGCTTACGTTAGCATCCCGGTTCCTGCTTGTTTGCCGCGGTGCCACGTTTCTCGAAGAACCGTAGCGGTTGTTTATCGTCTCGCGACTTGAAGAACCGGCTCCACTTCTGGTGGTGGCGTCCCTGTTTACGTTTACTCCGCTGTTGCGTGTGCCGGAGTTAACCGTGCCCCTGTTCTCGCTGCTGCTTCTGGAGGAGCTGTTTCTGTCGATTGTTGCGCTTCTACCCCTTTCGCTCGAAGAGCGCGTGCCGTTTACGGCGGCACCCCTGTTCCGACCGTCGCTCCTGCCCGGTTGCGAAGCCTGCGTGTCCGGCCTGTAAATACTCACCGACCTGTCGCTTACGGAAGTTCTTCTGCTGCTGTTGTTGGTTTCGAGACTGCGCACGCTTACACTTCTCCCCGATGAGCGTTCAAACTCTCTTTGAGTGGGGCCGCTGTAGTAGCGGTTGTTGTTGTAAACGTAGGTGTTGTTTATGATGGTGGTTTTGTTGTAAATACCATGATAGTAATTTCTTCCGGGATAGTACCTGTGCATATTCTTATGATACATATACCTGTTCGGTAAGAAAACCCAGTAGTTTATTGGCAGGTTGATGTGTATGTTGATTCCCATTCTCGGACCCATGGGAGCCCATCCGTAGTATCCGCCGCCGGTTCTCCAGGTCACCCAGGCAGGCGCCCATTCGTATCCGGGGATCCAAGCCCACCCGTAGTAGTCATCATAGAACCACCGTCCGTAGTGGAAAGGCGCCCACCCCCAGGAAAAATCGGATACCCAGGTGTTCCCGTAGTTGGTCATCACCCAATATCCGTTGGTCGCATAGGGATGGAAATTGCGTCCCACCCGTGGTATCCAGATATCGCCGTAACTGCTGTGTTTCATCCATCTGCCGTAAGGCCGCAGGGTATTGTAAAAAACCTGAATGCTTACCCCGCCCCGGTTGTTATCACCGTAATAATAGTCATCATCGTAATAATCATCATCATTGTCGTAATAACCGTAATCCCTGTCGTAACCGTTCTGGGAATAAGCCCCGCCTTGAAGAGCCATGCAAGATGTGAACAATGTTGCTACAAAGGCGATCAGGATGGTGTTCATTGACTTTTTCATATCTGTAAGTATTAATGAGTGGAACATCGTTTTGTTTATCTTTAAGACAAACGATGCGACGGATGGTTTAACGGTTAAAGTTCAAAGTTAAAAGTCATGTTGACATCTGCCGGTTATCAAACCGGCTCCGTAACCTCAAACTACTTAAATACCTGGTCGATTCCCGAGAATCCCATAAAGGCCATTGCAATGATTCCGGCGGTGATCAGGGCAATAGGAATACCCTGCATGGCTTTGGGAACTTTGGTTAGGGAGAGCTGTTCCCGGATACCCGAGAAAATAATCAGGGCCAGCGCGAAACCGAGCGAGGTGGCAATGGCAAAAACCACCGATTGCAAGAGGTTAAAATCTTTTTGAATAACCAAAATGGCAACGCCCAGAATGGCACAGTTGGTAGTGATTAACGGCAGAAAAACCCCTAACGCCTGGTACAATGACGGTGAAACTTTTTTCAGTATAATTTCTACCATCTGTACCAAAGCGGCAATAACCAAAATGAAAGAAATGGTTTGCAGGTAACCCAGGCCGAAAGGATCGAGAATGCCTTTTTGCAGCAAGAAAGTGACGATGGTGGAAATGGTCAGTACAAAAGTAACGGCAAGCCCCATGCCGATAGCGGTATCTATCTTTTTAGAGACACCCAGGAACGGGCAGATTCCCAGGAATTGCGAGTAAACAATGTTGTTTACAAAAATAGCAACTATTATGATTCCGATGTATTCCATAATCTTCTTTTGTTTTGGGCCCCCGTGTTTTTAAAGAATTCTTCAACGGGTATCCCGGTTTTACTTTTTTTGCAGCTTATTGAACGCCGCGATCAGAAATCCCAGCACAATAAACGCACCCGGTGCGAGCACGAAGATGAGTGAGCCGAAATTTTCCGGATAGATGGACAAGGAAAATATTTTCCCGGTTCCCAGCAATTCACGAATGGCTCCCAGCAACGTGAGCGCGAAGGTAAATCCCAGGCCGATGCCGAGACCGTCGAGAGAGGATGCCAAAACGTTGTTCTTGGACGCAAACGCTTCTGCACGCCCCAATACAATACAGTTTACCACAATAAGCGGGATGAAAATTCCCAGGCTCGCGGCCAGGGCCGGAACGTAAGCATTCATCACCATCTCCACAATCGTCACGAAAGCGGCAATTACCACAATGAAGGCCGGAATGCGCACCATATCGGGAATGAGGTTTTTTAGTGTCGAAATAACCGTATTGGAACAAATCAACACAAACATCGTCGCCAATCCCATGCTCATTCCGTTTATGGCCGAACTGGTCGTTGCCAGCGTAGGGCACATTCCCAACAAGAGCACAAACGTGGGATTCTCTCTAATAATCCCGTTTACAATAACTTTCAGGTTTTTATTCATCGTCATCTCCTTTCGCTTCTTGGTTTTCGTCGGCGGCATCGTTTTGTTGCGTGGCGCCCGATTCGGCATCGCTATCCTTGTAAACCGCATACGCTTTGTTTATGGCCTCCAGAAAGGCACGCGACGTGATGGTGGCAGCGGTGATAGCGTCGATTTGTCCGCCGTCTTTTGAAACACTTAAATTTCCTTCCGACAGGTTTCTGCCGATCACAACCTGATTGGGTCTGGCCGTATCGCGAAACCATTCGTTCATCTTTGATCCCAGTCCCGGAGTTTCGGCGTGCGAAAGAACAGCGTAATTGACTACCCTGTCTCCCGTATCAAAACCCACCATCAACTGTATATTTCCGCTGAATCCGCTGTTGGAATAGGTGTTTATGGCAAAACCGACAACTTCGTCACCTTTTCTGGCGGGATAAACCAGCAGGGAGTCTCCAGGGGATGTCGCCATTTTGTAGGCTTCTTCAACCGGATTGTTGTCGAATTCGGGAACCACTTCTTTTATCGCATTTTCCAATTTTAACGCCTTGGCTGCCGCTATGGGTTTGGCGGTCATTCTGTTCACTTGCGCCAGTAAAACCGCGACCACTAAGCTGATTAGGAACAGCGAAAGGAACATGTTTTTGAATGTGGATTTTAACTTAGCCATTTTTCACTGCCTCCCCGAATCTTTTTGGTGTTGTGTAATTATTGATCAGCGGAGTAAAAGCGTTCATCAGCAAGATGGCAAATGAAACACCTTCGGGGTAAGCACCCCACAATCGGATAGAAACGGTTATCAATCCGATACCCACACCGTAAATGAGCATCCCCGGCTTTGTCATTGGCGACGTTACGTAATCGGTTGCCATAAAGATGGCTCCCAGCATCAATCCCCCTGAAAACAGGTGGATAATCGGATCGAACGCCGGAACGGGATTAAAGAGATGCAAAATTCCCGTAAACAGGGCTACAGACAGAATAATCGAGACAGGAATGTGCCAGGTGATGATCCTTCTCCACAGCAGATACGCCAATCCCAACAAGAGCGCCAACGCACTCATTTCGCCGATGGATCCGCCTTCAAATCCCAGGAACATATCCTTTATGGCAGGCAATGAATCGGGATTGAATCTCAGGTTTGACAAAACGGTCGCCGATGTAATTGCATCCGTTGTTGTGCCGACACCTGGGGCAGGCCACGTGGTCATTTGTGCCGGGAAGGAGATGAGCAGGAAGATACGCCCTGCAATAGCGGGGTTAAAGATATTGTTTCCCAATCCGCCGAACGACATCTTTACCACACCGATGGAAAAAAGCGCGCCAAGAGCCAAAATCCACACCGGCAGGTTGGACGGCACGTTGAATGCCAGCAATACACCGGTGATTATGGCAGAGCCATCGAGAACCGAAGGCTCCCTTTTCAAGATGAACCTGGCGATGAGGTATTCAAATCCCACACAGAATAATACCGACAGGGCCGTGATTATCAGAGCGTCCAGCCGGAACACGTATACCGCGACCAGAAACGCCGGGATAAGCGCGATCAGTACGCCGTACATGTTTTTTTCGATACTGTCTCCACTGTGCACATGCGGTGAAGGGGAGACGATTAGTTTGTTGTTCATATTACCCCTGAATCCCCGGAAAGGGAATTGAAATATTGTTTATTTGTTTAGTATTTAGTTCTAATTTTGCAGTTCTCAAATCACAAATCCGAAATCAGTTTTTTCTGGCTCTGATGATCCCCATCACCTTGCCTTTTCCCAGGCGGATATAGTCGAGCAGGGGACGGTCGGACGGACAGGTATAGCTGCAAGAACCGCATTCGATACAGTCGGTTATGCGCCCTTTTTCGGCCCTGTCCCATTCACTGTATTCCGTCAGGGTCATCAAAAGTGTAGGGTTTAATCCCATCGGGCATACGTTTATGCACTTGGTGCAGCGGATACAGTCTTTCATCCTGTCTCGCTTCGACTCGAACGTGGGGATGATCAGTATTCCCGAGGTACCTTTGGTTACGGGAGTCTCCACGCTCGCTATGGCTTTTCCCATCATGGGGCCTCCACTCACTATTTTTCCGGTTGTTTCGGGCAACCCTCCCGCCATATCGATCAGGTTGTTTACGGGAATTCCCACTCGCGCAAGCACGTTACACGGGTTTTTGACATCTTTTCCGGTAACGGTAACGACACGTTCCACGAGCGGTTTGTTTTTCTGGACAGCTTCGTAAACGGCAAAAGCCGTTCCTACGTTTTGAACTACCACACCTACCGAAATGGGAAGCGCGCCGCTGGGGACCTGACGGCGGACAACGGCATCGATAAGCTGTTTCTCACCGCCTTGCGGATATTGTACCTTTAGCGGTTGTATGGTAATTCCCGGGTACGATTTGGCTGTCGTCGCAAATTTGCCGATAGCGTCCTTTTTGTTGTTCTCGATACCGATAACCGCCTTGTCCACGTTGATGGCTTTCATCAGCAGGGTTGTGCCTACCAGGATTTCTTCGGTTCTCTCCATCATCAACTGATGATCGGACGTGAGATAAGGCTCACATTCAACGGCGTTAATGATAAGTGTTTCGGCTTTTGTGCCCGGTGGCGGAATCAGTTTTACGTGAGTGGGAAAAGTAGCACCTCCCATACCCACTACGCCTGCCGCGGAGATCTTGTCGATAATTTCCTTAGAAGAAAGTGAACATGCTTTTACCAGTGTTTCGGAACGATCGATCTTTTCCTCCCACTGATCACCTTCAACCTGAATAAACACGGCGTCGCGTTTATATCCGCTGACGTCGGGTGCTTTATCAATTTTAAGCACAGTCCCCGAAACAGACGAGTGAATGTTTGCAGATACAAACCCTACCGTTTTTCCGATAAGGGTTCCTACTTTCACCTTGTCGCCTTTTTTTACTACAGGCTGACACGGAGCGCCAATGTGCTGCGTAAGCGGAATGATAACTTGTGCAGGCAGGACAATGGGTTGGATTGCTTTTCCGGCGGAAAATTTATTTTCTTTAGGGTGGATTCCCCCGATACGAAATGTTTTTAACATAGAACTCCAGAATCTCCTTGATGAGAACTTTTTGGGGATGAGTTTTTTTATTTGAATTAAACGTTTACCGCCGCTTCTTCCTTGACAGCAGGAGGTGTCTCTTTCCTCGGCGGGAAGTTGAGCTCCAATATGGAGCTTGTTGGACAAACCGAGACACATTTGCGGCACAGGCGGCATTTATCGTCATGGATATATGCCAGGTTGTTTTCGATGGTTATGGCTTCGAACGGACAAGCCTGTTGACATTTGGAGCAGCCGATACAGGCTACATTACAAGCTTTCCTGGCAACAGCGCCTTTGTCTTTGTTTACACAACTGACATAAATACGACGCGATTTAGGCCCCTGCTTTCGCAACTCGATAATGTTCTTCGGGCAGGCTTTAACGCAAGCTCCGCAGGCGGTACATTTGTCTTCCACCACTTCGGGCAGCCGGGTTACGGGATTGATATGGATGGCATCAAAGGTGCACGATTCTTCGCAATCGCCTAATCCCAGGCATCCGAACGAGCATCCGGTGTCTCCTCCATAAAGCGCCGCGGCAATGGCGCAGTTGGAAGCCCCGTCGTATACATTCAACCGCGGACGTTCATCGCACGAACCGCTACACCTGACAACCGCAATCTTTTTTGCGGAGGAGGCAACCGTTTTTCCCAATATTGCGGCAACCTTGTCCATGGTTTCCTGCCCGCCAACAGGGCAGTACAAATCGTCCATGGTTTCGGCTTTCACGCAGGCACTGGCAAACGAGGCGCATCCCGGGAAGCCGCATCCTCCACAATTGGCTGCGGGAAGCGCTTCCTGCACCTCTTCGATACGGGGATCCTCTTCCACGTGAAATTTTCTTCCCACAAAATAGAGAATGGCGGCGCTTCCGGCTCCGATTGCTCCCAATGTGGCTACAGCAGAAAGTAATACACTCATATTCTAAGTATCAACGGTAATTTTTGATAGTAAATTTAAAAGAATTGGCCATTTTATGACGTAAGAAATAAAGTGCCAGGTAATAGGGTACCAACGCAAGGATGGAGGCAATGGCGGCTTCCGTCTCTCCCCACTGCCAGACAGAAGTGGCAAGTATTATTGTCAGAACAAGAATAAAAACAGGAATAACAAAAGCCCACCAAACCGCTTTATAGCCCATTGATTCTTTTCCCTCAAGGATTACAAGGTCATTTATCTTATATTTTCCCGTAACATCCGTCACGTCCACCACTTTCTCCTTCGAGTCTGCCGCCATGCATGCCCCTTTCGCATGACAGGTGCTGCAAGCCGATTGTTGTATGATTTTAACGGATATTTTCCTGTCCGATATACTTGTTATGATTCCCCGGTGTTCAATCATAAAATGACTTTCTGTTATCTATTCCCAGAATGACGCTGCAAAATTAGGTATAATTTTTGTGATTTTGTTGCTTGTTTCTGTTATTTAACGATTGAGACGTTTTTCTTTTCTGAAAAATGTCGGATATAATTCTTATTTTTGTGATCGATAAAATCATCCGTTGATGGATTTTAATCGCAGACCAGAGCAATTAAGCGGTAAAAGAACAAAACATAAATAATAATGAAAAAGACACTTTTGTTTCTCTATTTCGCAAGCGGCATTTTGCTGTTGAATGCACAGAATTACACATTAAAAGACCTTGTCGAAGGCCGGTTCTCGGCAAGAGGTATCCGGCAGATGGAATCTTCGGCCGACGGGATGCATTACTACCAGATGAATCCCGAAAACACGGCGGTTATAAAATTCTCCTATGCGACCGGAAATGCGGTGGATACGCTTTTCAACACACGTCGGGCACGGGAATGTACGTTCGATACATTTCAGGGATTTCTGGTGAGCCCCGATGAGAACCGCGTAATTGTTTATCGTGATCGTGAGCAGATCTACCGCCCCTGGTTCAAGGCGACCTATTACTATCACGATGTACGCCGAAACCTGGTGCGTAAACTCACACAGAATCCTTCCAAACAGATGGTACCTACGTTTTCGCCCGACGGGAAAATGCTGGCTTACGTGAGCGACAACAATATCTGGCTTGCCAAATTCGATTTTGATACCGA
>JBGZJM010000006.1:0-2519 GCA_041848845.1 Petrimonas sp.
ATCGGAAAAGATGAACTCACGTTCGACGACCTGGAACGGATCATCAATGAAAACATTAAACTCGAGTTATCGCAGGAAGCCAAGGAACGCATTCAAAAATGCCGTGATTATCTCGATCGGAAAATGCAAAATCAGCAGGAACCTATTTACGGAATCTCCACCGGTTTCGGATCGCTATGCAATCGTACCATTTCGAACAACGATTTGCACATGTTGCAGGAGAATCTGGTGAAATCACATGCGTGCAGTGTTGGGGATGAAGTCAAGCCCGTGATTGTAAAGCTGATGTTTCTGCTCAAAGCACACGCCCTTTCGCTGGGTTACAGCGGAGTGCAGGTGGCAACGGTTCAACGGATGCTCGATCTGTTCAATAACGATATTCTGCCCGTGGTCTACGATAAAGGCTCCCTGGGAGCGTCGGGCGACCTGGCGCCGTTAGCCAACCTGTTTCTGCCTTTGATAGGAGTGGGAGATGTGTATTACAAAGGGCAGAAACGCGATATCGGTAGCGTGCTCGACGAATTTGGCTGGGAACCTCTTAAACTGAAAAGCAAGGAAGGGCTGGCATTGCTCAACGGTACCCAGTTTATGTCGGCACACGGAGTGTTTGCGGTTATGAAAGCACAACGCTTGTCGAAACGTGCCGACCTGATCGCGGCCATCTCGCTCGATGCCTACGACGGGCACCTGGAGCCTTTTGACGAAAAGCTGCACCTTATCCGTCCGCACTTGGGACAATTGGAAACGTCACAGAATATTACCCGGTTTCTGGAGGGAAGTGAATTGATCTCCCGGGAAAAGAAGCATATTCAGGATCCTTACTCGTTTCGTTGTATTCCGCAGGTTCACGGTGCCACCAAAGACGCTGTCGCATACGTGAAATCGGTGTTGCTTACGGAAATCAATTCCGTGACCGATAATCCTACCGTCTTCCCCGATGATGATCAAATCATATCGGGTGGAAATTTTCACGGGCAGCCACTCGCCATTACTTTTGATTTCCTGGCGCTCGCCCTGGCCGAACTCGGTAATATTTCGGAACGTCGTGTGGCGCAACTGATCCTGGGAAACCGCGGTCTGCCCGAATTCTTGGTGGCCAACCCGGGATTGAATTCCGGATTCATGATCCCTCAATACGTGTCGGCCTCCATCGTAAGCCAGAACAAGATGTATTGTTATGCGGCCTCGAGTGACTCCATTGTATCGTCAAACGGACAGGAGGACCACGTGAGTATGGGGGCTACCTCTGCTATAAAATTGCTGAAAGTAATGGATAATCTCGACTTGATTTTGGCGATAGAACTGATGAATGCCGCGCAGGCGATGGAGTTTCGCCGTCCGCTTAAATCGTCGCCCGTTATCGAAAAAACCATCAAAGAATACCGGAAAGAGGTGCCTTTTGTGGAGGAAGACATTGTCATGTACAAGGAGATTCACAAAACCGTTGCGTTTTTAAACCGGTTACACGTGGATGCGCTGTAATTTTTCTATCTTTGCACATTCGAAACACTTTCATAACATAAAATAAAAATTAAATGGCAGAGAAAATTCACAGAACGCTTCGTGATTCTTCCGTGGCAAGATGGACCGCATTAATACTGCTGGCTTCCACCATGTTTGTGGCTTATATGTTTATCGATGTTTTGGCACCCCTGAGTACCATGCTCGAAACTTCACTGAAATGGACGCCCGACACTTTTGGCGCAGTCGCCGGTTCGGAATACTTCCTGAATGTATTTGCTTTCTTCCTGATATTTGCCGGAATTATCTTAGACCGGATTGGTGTAAGGAAAGCGGCGCTTGTTTCCGGTTCCCTGATGGTGATCGGAGCATCCATAAAGCTGTATGGCATCAGCGATTATTTCAACGCGGGCGGCTTCGGATACGATCTCTTCAACTCTTTCTGGACCGGCTTTCCCGCATCGGCAAAATTGGCTTTCGTAGGTTTTGCCATCTTCGGTTGCGGTGTCGAGATGGCGGGTGTCACCGTATCCAAGGGCATCGTAAAGTGGTTTGCGGGAAAAGAATTAGCACTGGCCATGGGTTTGGAAATGGCTATTGCGCGGCTGGGTGTCTTTGCCGTATTCCGCTTGTCGCCTTACCTGGCCGAAAAGGGGGGCGTTTCACTTTCGGTAGGTGTGGGAACCTTGTTGCTCCTGATCGGATTGTTGACTTTCAGTGTGTATTTTTTCTTCGATAAAAAGCTCGACTCTCAAACCGACGCCCTCAGGACCGGTGACGGGTCTTCCCCGGAAGAGGAGTTCAGGATCAGCGATTTAAAGGCCATTTTCACGTCGAAAACTTTTATGGTTGTGGCGGGGTTGTGTGTCCTGTTTTATTCGGCAATTTTCCCGTTTCAGAAGTTTGCGACCGGGATGCTCGAAAGTCGTTTAGGGATGACCACTTCCGAGGCAAGTGGTTTGTTTTCGTATTTCCCCATTGGAGCTATGATTTTAACACCCTTGCTGGGATGGTTTATCGATAACAAGGGGAAAGCAGCTACGATGCTGATGTTGGGA
>JBGZJM010000007.1:0-3682 GCA_041848845.1 Petrimonas sp.
CAACACAATCAGATCCGCACCTTTTGATGCCAGCTCGCGGATCTTTGACCGCAACCGTGAAATGTTCTTGTCTCTGTCTGCCGTGTTGGCTTGTTGAATAATTCCGATTTTCATTGCTTATTCTTTAATTCGATTCTTCAAATCCATTTTTTCTGCGAAATACGCGCAAATTCAAGTTCCTCTTCCCCGCTTATCCGGTAAAAAATGATGTCTCCGCTTGCCTTAAAACCGTGCAGGTTTTCGACAAACGTGTCAAAATAAGAACCGGGCGAAACGGACGTATTTCTTCTCATAAGGATTGATTTTTGCTAAAGTTACCCAATTTTGGCAATATATGGATGGGAATAGCCGTTTTTTACAAAAATCCTTCAGGAAATTGCATGGTTACACAGTGGAGTGAACCGTGTTGTTTGATCAGCGGGCGGCAATCGACGCCGATTATGTCGCGGCCGGGAAACGCCTGTTGCAGTTGCGTGCGGGCAATTGCATCTTTGGGCGAATTGTAAAAAGGCAACAAAACCGCTCCGTTAATAATCAGGAAATTGGCATAGGTAGCCGGCAGCCTGTAACCGTGGTGGTACACGGCATCGGCCATGGGCAGCGGAATTAACCGGTAGGGCTTTCCTTTGCCGGTTTCGAACGATTTCAATTCGTTTTCCATCCGGTTGAGTGCATCAAAGTGTTCGTCGTTCTCATCGGTGCACTGCACGTAAGCAATGGTCTGTTCGTCGCAAAACCGGGCAAGCGTGTCCACGTGGCTGTCGGTGTCGTCTCCGGCCAGGTGGCCGTGGTTGAGCCATAAAATCCGATGCGCCTCGAATGTCGATTTCAGGTATTTGTCAATTTCATCCTGCATCATCGGCTGGTTGCGGTTGGGAGCCATCAGGCATTGCGATGTGGTCAGCAATGTTCCCTTTCCGTCCGATTCTATTGAACCGCCTTCCAGAATAAATCTTTTCTTGCTTGTGTACTGAACCTCGGGTTTGAATTCTTCTTGCCGGAAAAGATGTTGTGTGATCCGGTTGTCGTGGTTGGCGGCAAACTTGAGTCCCCACCCGTTAAACCCGAAATCGAAAAGGGTTGGTTTTCCGTTGATAAATACCGAAATGGCACCGTGGTCGCGCGACCAGGTATCGTTGCTTTTCAGTTCGGACGTAATAATATTTTTACGTTCTTCAGGAGTGAAATGTTTTACCACATCGTTTTCCTCCGGGCATACGACCAGTAGTTTTTCCCTTTTCAGGATTTCTTTCGAAAACGTCACATAACATTCCGTGACTTCCTCCAAGGTGTCGAACCAGTCAGTGCCGGCGTGAGGCCAGGTGACCAACACTCCGCTCTGCGGATACCATTCCGGCGGAAAAACGACGTTGTTCATCGATTCTTATCCTTCCATATTTCCGCGAATAATTCCGCGGGAAGAATTCTTGACGAAATCAATGATATGATTTCGTTCTTTTGTTTCCGGCAATTCGTTTTCAATCCTTTCCAGCGCTTGTGTGGTGTTGTATCCGGCTAAATACAGATACCTGTATACATCCTGAATGGAATTGATCACTTCACTCGAAAATCCCCTGCGTCGTAATCCAACAAAATTCAAACCGACATACGTAAGTGGTTCACGTCCTACCATAGTATAGGGGGGGATATCTTTCGGAACTTTGGACCCACCCTGTATAATCGTGTGCGCACCGATGCGTGAAAACTGGTGCACAAGTGTCCCGCCGCTGAGTATGGCGTAATCGTCAATTTCCACTTCTCCGGCCAGTTGCGTGGCATTTCCCAGAATGACGAAATCTTTTAGCACGCAATCGTGCGCCACGTGACTGTATGCCATTAACAGGCAGTCACTGCCGACTGTTGTTTTTTCCCGCGACGCCGTGCCGCGATTCACGGTTACACACTCGCGGACGGAAGTTCTGTCGCCAATAATGGCTAACGATTCTTCACCCCTGAATTTCAGGTCTTGCGGAATAGCGGAAATGGTAGCGTGTGGGAAAATGGTGCAATTTTTCCCGATACGTGCACCAAAAAGAACAGTCGCATATGGCATTATAACTGTCCCTTCATCAATTTCAACGTTTCTGTCGATGTATGCGAAGGGTTCAATGACAACGTTTTTACCTATCTTAGCTTCGGGATGAACAAATGCCAATGAAGAAATATTGCTCATAACTTTCTGAGTGTTATTTGTTTTTGATTATTTGAGCGGTGAAGTCGGCTTCCGAAACTATTTTGTCGCCTACAAAAGCCAGTCCGCGCATGGTGGCGATACCCCTGCGGATTTCCGACGAAAGCTCCACTTTAAAAAGAATGGTATCGCCGGGAATAACTTTATTTCGGAATTTCACATTGTCTATTTTCAGAAAATAAGTCGAATATCTTTCGGGTTCGTCAAGTCCGGAAAGCACCAACAATCCACCTGTCTGGGCCATGGCTTCCACTTGCAGAACTCCGGGCATAACCGGTTCATCGGGGAAATGGCCGACAAAATAAGGCTCGTCGTTGGTGATATTTTTTACGCCTACGATGTAACTTTCGGTTTGTTCAATTACTTTGTCCACCATCAGGAAAGGATAACGGTGCGGCAACAATTGTTTTACGCGATTAATGTCCATCAGGGGTTCGAGGTTGGGGTCGTAGAACGGTGCCTGATTTTTGTTTTTTATCTCCTTGCGGATAAGCCTCGCCAGTTGATTGTTGATCTTATGTCCGGGGCGTGTGGCAATGAGCCGTCCTTTTATCGGTTTTCCTATCAGCGACATGTCTCCGATTATGTCGAGCAGTTTATGCCGGGCAGGCTCGTTGGGGAATGCCAGCTTACGGTGATTCAGATACCCCAGCTGGTTTGCATCCATGCGCGGGACGTTTAGTGCATCGGCTATCTCATCAAGTTCGTCTTGAGGGAGTTTCTTTTCGTAAATAACGATGGCGTTGTCCAGGTTGCCGCCTTTAATCAATCCGGCCTGACGCAGCTTTTGAATTTCACGAACGAAAACAAACGTGCGCGCAGGTGCTATTTCTGTAGCGTAACATTCCAGCGATTCCAGACAGGCATATTGATTGGGAATATATTGGGATTCGAATTCTATGTTGGAATTGATGGCGAAACCGTCATCCGGAAGTAATGTGATTTTTGAGCCTGTCTCGGGGTCGGAGACTTCTATTTTTTTCCGTACGACAAAAAAGTCTTTGTCTTTTTCCTGTTCTACAATACCTGCTTTTTCAATAGCGCGAATATATTCTATGGCGCTTCCGTCAAGAATGGGAAATTCCGGCGCGTTCACTTCGATAAGACAGTTGTCTATACCAAGCGCATAAAGTGTTGAAAACGCGTGTTCAACAGTGCTGACGGTGACATTACCCACTCCCAGAACCGTGCCTCTTTGGGTGTGGACAACATTTTCGGCCACCGCTTCAATAACAGGTTGCTCCTCCAAGTCTACACGTTTGATCCGGTATCCGGAATCAACGGGTGCAGGATTAAACGTTATTTCAATTTTGTAACCGGTATGAAGCCCTTGGCCTTTTAGCGTGAAGCTGGATTTTAGTGTTCTTTGTTTCACCTTGTTATATCGATAAATT
This sequence comes from Petrimonas sp., assembly GCA_041848845.1. Lineage (GTDB taxonomy): Bacteria > Bacteroidota > Bacteroidia > Bacteroidales > Dysgonomonadaceae > Petrimonas. The sequence continues at coordinate 3,586 of JBGZJM010000007.1, forward strand.
TAAATTTGACCGCAGATAATCCGGCAAAGATACAACTTTGCCTTGAATAGTATGAATTTGACCCTCCCGTTAGGTTTTTTTAGCAAAACATGCCTTC
>JBGZJM010000008.1:0-7385 GCA_041848845.1 Petrimonas sp.
CGAGGAGCGCCCGGGTTTCGTCGGAAAACTCGATGCGGATATCGAAACCATTGTTGGCTTTTATGTAATCGATAATTTGCTCCGCAAAATGGTGCACGTTGATGATGATCTCATCAAAGCCGGTTGCTTTCAGTTTCCGTATCGTATGCCACAGCAACGGTTTCCCCGCCACGGGAACCAACGCTTTGGGCATGGTGTCGGTCAGGGGCTTAAGCCTCGTGCCGAGTCCGGCGGCGAAAATCATGGCTTTCATTTCACGCCTCCCAGCAATTTCCCGATGGCTCCCATTACCGAGACCACGGTGTCGCGGTCGGGAACGGGGATTTTCAATGATGTTTTGCCGGTCTGGGCATCGGTTTCGATAAGCGAATCCACCAATCTGGCGGCGGATTCGGGCGAGGATAACGTGCGGGCTAATGCGCCGAACAGGCTGACGCTTTGTGAAATAAGCTGTTCGGGCGACATCTCGTCCGGCGGTGTCTGCGTTGCGGCCGCACCCTCGGAGAAGCGGTCCTGCGCTTCGGGTTCGATGTCGGGAATCATTGTTTCGCTCAATGGCGTTGCGGAGGTGCCGGCTTTTTCCATCTCTTCGGTGTCGACGGCCGAAACGGATGTATCGTCGGTTTTGCTTTCCTCGAAAGTAAATTCCTGAACGGTCTGCATCAGTTTGTCGAATTTGCTGTCTTCGAGGAAGATGGAATCGGAACCGCCGTCCAAGACACCTTCAAACATCGACGATTTGAAATTCAACTTCGTGAGCATCTGCTCTTCGATGCTTTCGGCCGATACGAAATTGATCACCTGCACGTTGTTTTTCTGTCCCATCCGGTGAATACGGGCAATACGCTGCTCAAGCACGGCGGGATTCCAAGGCAAGTCAAGGTTTATGATCAACGAGGCGATTTGCAGGTTAAGCCCCGTGCTTCCGGCATCGGTGGAGATGAAGACACGGCTGTCGGGATTCTCCATAAAGTTATCCATCAGCGTTTTTCGTTTTTCGGACGGTACGCCGCCGTGCAGGTATTCGTACTGCACGCCTTTGCCGTCCAACCCGGCAGCCACAAGGCGAGTCATTCGCTCCCACTGGCTGAAAACGACCACCTTTTCGTCGGTTTCTTCAAAAAATTCGTCGAGCACGTTCATCAATTCATCTATCTTGGTGTCGAACCGTGTTCTTTGATCCAGGATATAGGTGCTGTCGCACACCATCCGCATCTGGCTCAGGAGCAAGAGGAGCCGTTTGCGGTCGCTTTCGCTCAAGAAACGCATTTTTTGCCATTTGTAAATCAATTGAGCCACAGAGAGCTTAAATTCTTCGTGTATTTCACGCTGTTCTTTGGTCAGCGGCACGAATAGAATTTTGTCCACGCGCGAGGGAAGCTGGATGTTTACATCGCGTTTGCGGCGGCGGATGAGGATGTTGCGGATTAAACCGCCCACTTCGTTGAGGTTTTGGTAGCCGATGGTTTTGCCGGTTTCGGATCGTACGAGGCATTTGTCGATGAATTTGTAATACGGTCCCAGGCAATAGGGGTTTACGAACTGCGCGATGGAATAAAGTTCTTCGATCTTGTTCTCGAGTGGCGTGCCGGAAAGCACCACCGTGTATTGCGACTGTATGCGGCGGGCGGCTTTGGCAATTTGCGTGTTCCAGTTTTTGAGGCGTTGCGCTTCGTCCATAATGAGCAGGTCGGCGTGAAGCGATTTCAGGATTTTGATGTCGTTTTTCGCGCTTTGGTACGATACGATTTTGTAAAAGGCATCGTCGTTGTATTGTTCGCGGCGTTTCAGGTGATTGCCTTCGATGACATGTGCGGTGTCGCCGGTGAACTTTTCAATTTCCTTTTTCCACTGGTATTTGAGCGATGTGGGGCATAGAATCAGCACGGACGATATGTTGAATTCTTTGCGCAACAATTCGGCGGCGCCGATGGCTTGTATGGTTTTTCCCAATCCCATTTCGTCGGCAATGATGCTGCGCCCCTTGCGGACGGCGAACAGAATGCCCTCCTCCTGATAGGGGTAGAGGCGTGTGCGGAGCAAGCCGGACAGTTTGCCGTCGGCGTATTTGTTGTCTAAAAGTTCAGCCCGGCGGACGGCTTCGCGTTTTTCGATGATAAACTCCAGTGCGTCGTTGTAGCAGCGGAAGGTGTCGTCGATTTGTTGTGCCTCCCGCAAAAACAGGGAGAAGTCCTCGTAATGCTCTTCGCGCAATACGCCCTCGGGATTGAAATACCTGTTGGCAAGGCGGGTAAAGGCTTCGCGGTTGTCCGATCCGATGCGGATGCGCACGTCGCGCTCACCCTTGTACGACAGATAAACCGACGTGTAGGACGGTGCAAGCTCTTTTGGCAAGCGTTTCCGGCTCTTTTCAAGAAACAGTTGCACGGCTTCAACATGCTTGCATGTGCCCAATTGGTTGGTTTTAAAATCGGGACACGAGCAATAGTTCCACGCGCTGCCGATGCCTCTGAAGGCCACTTTGTATATGTGATCCGTTTGCGGGTTTTTTACGCTGAAATCGCCGAGCGTCTGTTTTTTGTTGACAGGTTCGATGGCAAGCAATTCTTTTTGTGCAGCTTGTTTTCGGAGAAGAACCTGCCATTCTTCGAGACTCATTTTCTCGGGACGAGTCAGTTGAGATACTTTGGGTTGCGGTTTCTTTATGTTTTTTTTACGTGTGGTTTTTGAGATGGTTGTTTTTTTTGCCATAAATCCTTGTGTATACGATAGATTGTGAGTGATTTTGAGTTTGTTGCTTTTTATCTGCTTTTAAATTCCTGTTCCAGATTTTGTTCCCTGTGTACCAGTGATACCTTAATCCCGAATTTTTTCGAGATATGTTCCGCCGTTTTCTGCGCCGCATAAACCGACCGGTGTTGTCCGCCAGTGCAGCCGAATGAAATCATCAGGTTGGTGAATTTTCGTTCCATGTAACGTTTTACATGCCGCTCCACCAAAGGAAAAATATTGTCTAAGAACAGTTTCATTTCGCCATCCTCTTCCAGAAACTTGATGACCTCCTCGTCCAGTCCCGTGAAATGGTTGAACCGTTCGTACTTCCCGGGATTGTTTATCGCACGGCAATCGAACACATACCCGCCGCCGTTTCCCGATACGTCGTTGGGGATTCCTTTTTTGTATGCGAAGCTGAATACCCGGACTTCGAGTTCGCGTTTTTGAGTGTCGGCAAACTGTTTCAGTCCGACCATCTCGTTCAGTATTCCGGTCAGATAGGGGTATTCGTCGAAACCTCCCCTGAGTAGCTCCCGAAGGTTGTTGAGCGCGAACGGAATGCTCTGGATGAAGTGCGGTTTCTTTTCGAAATACCCCCTGAATCCGTAAGCGCCAAGTACCTGCAACGTGCGGAAAAGCACGAACAGCCGGAGTTTTTTTATGAATTCGGCTTCGTCTACCTCCCTGTGCTTTTTGAGTGAAGCGATGTATGTCTTGATAAGTTCGTCGCGCAGGTCATCCGGGAAATTGGCTTTTGCCTGCCACAAAAACGAAGCCACATCATAGTGCGCCGGTCCTTTTCTCCCTCCCTGGTAGTCTATGAAGTAAGGATGGCCGTCAACAAGCATCACGTTGCGCGACTGGAAATCACGGTACAGAAACGTGTCCGACTCGTCCTGAAGCAGGTGTTGGGACAGTTTATCGAAATCGTTTTCCAGAAGATCTTCCTGGAATTCCATTCCGGTGGTTTTCAGGAAGTTGTACTTGAAGTAATTTAAATCCCAGTGCACCGAACGGTGATTGAATTCGGCCTGCGGGTAACACACGCTGAAATCGAGTCCTTTGGCCCCCAGTATCTGGAAATCGGCCAACAGGGCAATGGTCTTGTGCAACAGTTCCTTTTCTTCCGTACTGAACACACCCGTCAGTCGTCCGGCTTTGAGGGCATCGAAAAGAACCGTGTCGCCTAAGTCTTCTTGTATGTAGAACATCTCATCATCGGTCGCGCCAAACAGTTCCGGCACGTTCAGCCCCTGTTTTTTGAAATGGCGCGTCAGTTCGATAAAAGCGCGGTTCTCCTCTTTGGATTGTCCATGAACAGCTATAATGGATATGTCGTCTTGCGAGAGGCGATAATATTTTCTGTTCGATCCCGATGAGGGCAGCAGCTCTATCGCAGGATTGGATTTGCCGGTCTGTTTGTTGAACAGATATATGAGTTGTTGCATAATCAGTCTTTATTGTTTATTAAGGCTTTTAAAAAAAGCCTTTTCTCTCTCTATTTCCGCTTTTAATTGCTCTTCCGAAGGGAGAAAAAGTTTGTATTTCGAGGCAAAAAGCGGTTGATTGTCGCTTAATACGGAGTATTTCGCCACGTTTGAGATACATGTCCATCTGTCCAATATGCTGGTGTGTCATCTTGCTCGTTCCAAATCTTTTTCATGATAATTTGAATTTTGTGGCAGATTTAAAAATTCGAGGACATAAGGGTTTTTGATGAACTCTAAATTGTCTTTATTGGATGATTTCTCTAAACTCTTTTTTCCCTCAACGATTTTTTTGTCGGCTGAAAGCAGCAGGCGATCGTAGTACAGCGTGGAAATGTTTCTCCTAAGTTCTCTTACACTCCAACTGCAGGATGATGCTTCCTGTAGATAAAAAATACGGGCGTTATTATCTTCAACGCGAATCAACTCCACGTAATGGCTCCACGTCAATTCGGGTGACAGTGTCTCCCGAATTGGAAAGGTAAGGTAAAACTGGCGCATACGCCTGAGTTCTCTTTCGTCAAATCCTTTCCCGAATTCCTGACTTAGAGCCGCCACAAGTTCTTTTAAAATATATTTTCCGTATTCCGCACGGTGCTTGCCTTCTTGTTCCTCTTCCACAATTCGCTGCCCGATATGCCAATAGGCCGCTACCATGACAATGGTCTTAATGTCCTGGATAAATTGTTGGCGGATAAGCTCTCTGTTCATTGTTTGATTTTTTTGCTAAGGGTTTCTTTATCTATCTCCAACTCTTCCAGCCACAACCTCACCGTCGCATCGCTCGGCATACGCCAGTCGCCGCGGGGAGAGAGGTTGACGGAACCCACTTTGGGTCCGTCGGGCATGCAGGAACGCTTGAATTGCTGGGCAAAAAAGCGTTTATAGAAAACTTTCAGCCATTTCAGGATCTCTTCCGGGGGATATTGGTTGACGAATGCCTGTTGTGCGATGAAACAGATCCGTTTGGGGGAATCTCCGTAACGGAGCATCCGGTGCAGGAAAAAATCGTGCAGCTCGTACGGGCCTACAGAATTTTCCGTTTTTTGAGCGATTTTCCCTTCTTTATCCGCAGGAAGCAGTTCCGGACTGAAGGGGGTGTCGAGGATGTCATGCAAAACGGTGCGTGCGCCTTCTTCCAGCTGCGTGTCGGCAATCCAGCGTACCAGCGTCTTAACCAATGTTTTTGGAACGCTTGAGTTTACTCCGTACATCGACATGTGGTCGCCGTTGTAGGTCGCCCAGCCCAACGCCAGTTCCGAGAGGTTCCCGGTTCCCACCACCAATCCCCCCGTTTTGTTGGCATAATCCATCAAAACTTGTGTGCGCTCACGCGCCTGGGCATTCTCGTAGGTCACGTCGTGAAGGTTGATGTCGTGTTCAATATCTTTCAGGTGTTGGGTAACGGCATCGACAATCGGGATTTCCCTTGCGGTTACTCCAACTGATTTCATTAATTCCACAGCATTATTGTACGTTCTGCCGGTGGTGCCGAATCCGGGCATGGTAATCCCGATGATGTTCTCGCGGGGAAGCCCCAGAATGTCGAAAGTTTTTGTTGTAACCAGCAGCGCCAGCGTGGAATCCAGTCCGCCCGAAATGCCAATTGTTACGGTTTTTATGCCGGTATGCGCCAATCGTTTTGCCAGTCCGTGGGTCTGGATATTGAAAACCTCGCTCAATGTTTCGTTTCCGGTCTCTTTTGACGGGATAAACGGATGAGGATTGAATTTCCGGTACATTTTAGATACGGAAGCTGTGTCAATGTGGCAGAATACTTTGTTTTGCTTGTTCGAATGTGAAGCAAAATCGGTTTTTCTTAGTCGCTCGTTTCTTAGTGCGGCTATATCAATGTCGGCTATAATCAGTTCATTGTCCGCCGAAAACCGTTTGGATTCCTGTAACATTGTGCCGTTTTCGGCAATAAAACTTGCACCGGAGAAAACCAAATCGGTGGTGGATTCGCCACATCCTGCCGATGCATACACGTAACCTGCCGTGCATCGCGCGGATTGGGTTAACACCAGGGATTTCCGGTAATTGTTTTTACCCACCACTTCGTTGCTTGCCGAAAGGTTGAAAATAATATCTGCGCCTTGCATCGCCAGCTTCGACGATGGCGGAACAGGCATCCATAAATCTTCGCAAATCTCCACGCCGAAATTTCCGTGAGGTGTGTTAAACACAATGCCGTCGGGGATAATATCGCAGAATTCACCGTTAATTTCGATGAAAGTGTCGGTTGTAATTTGCTTTCCCGCGGAGAACCATCTTTTTTCGTAAAATTCGCTGTGATTGGGAGTATATGTTTTGGGCACAATGCCTAAAACCCCTTCTGCCGAAAGCACGCAAGCCACGTTGTACAAACCGTTTTGGTGTTGCAACGGCAATCCTACAATAACAATAACGTATGGCTTGTTTTTTAAAAAGTTCCACAATTCTGTAACGGACTCAAGCGCTTTTTTCTGCAATGCGTTCTGATGGAACAAATCGGCACAGGTGTAGGCGGTAATGCTCAATTCGGGGAAACACAATATTTGCACGTTTTGCAATAAAGCATCGGCAATAACCGATTTGATTTGCTGCACGTTAAAATCGCAGTCGGCCACTTTTACTTTTGGTGAAGCGGCGGCTACGCGTATAAATCCGTATTCGTTGATATACATAGCAAATAAATTAGTTTTGTGTTTCACAAAGTTACAAATTTATTTATATTCCACCTCCATATCGTAAGTCCATTCATTGAAATAGAGATTCCGCCCGTCGGATTCCACTTCGCCGCGCTGAAAATCGACGGTTTCGCTGCGCGGGAATTTTTTTTCGGGATAAAACTTTCCCGAAAAATCGGAATTGACGTATAAACGATACGAATCGATTCCGCTCATGAAGAATTCCCTGCCCGGCTTTATGGCGACGTCTCCGCCGCGGCCAAACGAAACATCGCTCGGAATCCAGCCCGTGCCTTCGATATAGACTTCCGCCCAGTCGTGCAGGTTCACTTCTTCGGGATGCGTCATCCATCCGCTTTGCCAGCGTGCCGGAATACCTTTGTATCGGAGCATGGTGATGAGCAGCAGCGCCACCTGGCCGCAATCGCCTTTGCGGTTTTCAATCACATACTCGGGTATGTTGCCGATGGTGGAGTATTCCAAAGCGCTTGCC
>JBGZJM010000009.1:0-5899 GCA_041848845.1 Petrimonas sp.
AAACAAGGAACTATGCAAGACTTTAACACACTTCTGATCAATCGGAGAAGTTACCGGAAATATGCCGGCGGGCCCTTGGCAGGGGATGCTGTCCAACTTATCCTGGAAGCGGCGTTGCTCTCGCCCACCTCCAAAAACAAACATTCCTGGGAATTTGTGGTGGTGGAAGAACCGGAGATGCTTGCAAGACTTTCCAGGTGCAAGGCCCGGAGCGCTGCTTTTATTGCGGATGCGGCACTGGCGGTCGTGGTTCTCGGAAATCCGCTTGAAACCGATGCGTGGATTGAAGATGCCTCTATTGCTGCCATCAATATGCAGTTGCAGGCCGAAGAACTGGGGATCGGCAGTTGCTGGGTACAGGTCAGAAATCGTGACTTTTCTGAAACAATCACTTCCGGAGAATACATCAACGGAATACTCGATGTCCCGATGCCGCTGGAAGTGCTTTGTGTCATTTCTTTCGGAAAAAAAGAAAAACCCCGTTCTCCCAACAACGTTGACCGGTTGTTGTGGGAAAAGGTACATCTGGGAAAGTATACGTTTTGACGATGTGCCGGATCTATACATTTGAATGTCTAAAAATCGATAAGTTTTCATGAGCGCAATTAATTACGATCTTACCAAAATTAAGTCGTTTATCTTCGATGTGGACGGAGTCTTGTCCTGTCAAACCGTAACGCTTGCCGAAGACGGCCAGCCGATGCGGTCAACCAACGTGCGGGACGGTTATGCCATTCATCACGCGATACGGTCAGGACTGGATGTGGCGGTGATAACCGGAGGACGTTCGGAAATTGTCCGTCATCGCCTGGAATCACTCGGTGTAAAGCATATTTACCTGAAGTCGTACGATAAAACCGAACAGTTGAAGGAATATATGGACAAGACCGGCTTTGAACCGGAAGAGATCATCTATGTGGGCGACGACATTATCGATTATCTGGTCATGAAAAAAGTGGGTTTGCCGGTAGCGCCTGCCGATGCTTGCCCTGAAATTAAGGATATTTCCATTTACGTATCACCTGTTAAAGGTGGTGAAGGAGTTGCCCGTGACGTCATTGAACAAGTGATGAAAGTTCAGGGCAAATGGATGGTGAACGACGCGTTCTTTTGGTGAAAAATATATATTTCGAACTTTTTTATGTTGGTTCGGTTCTCGTTGCTTGTTTTTTTGATGCAATTTATACTTTTTTGTTGCGAAAAGATGAGGCTTAATTATAATCCAACTCTACATCGGGGTAGTATTAAAATACTTAAGGGATAATTTTTAACACGGAAAAGTTGAAAACATGTGAAACATCGACTAATTTTGCAGAAACCAACAAAAACCACAAATAAATAAAATGGCAAAAGTACAAGGTTATGTAGTTGTTAATACGCAACGTTGCAAGGGTTGCAATCTTTGCGTTGTGTCGTGTCCTACGGACGTGTTGGAATTACAACCGCGGGAAGTGAATGATCGCGGTTATCATTACGTTTACATGAAAAACCCGGAAGAGTGCATCGGTTGCTTTAACTGCGGAACCGTTTGTCCCGAAGGATGTTTAACCGTCTATCGTAAACGATTGGATAAATAAGTAATTAAGTCTAATACTCATTAGGAGATCAAAAAAACTGAATTTAAATTATGACAGAAGATGTAACATTAATGAAGGGAAACGAGGCTGTCGCTTATGCGGCAATCCGCTACGGTGTAGACGGATACTTCGGCTATCCCATTACCCCTCAATCCGAAATTATAGAAACACTTATGGAGGCCGCCCCGTGGAAAACTACAGGGATGGTTGTCCTTCAGGCTGAAAGCGAAGTGGCGGCCATCAACATGGTGTACGGTGGTGCCGCTTGCGGGAAATATTCCATGACCTCTTCATCGAGTCCGGGAATCAGCCTCAAGCAGGAAGGAATTTCCTACCTTGCCGGCGCGGAGTTGCCCTGTCTGATCGTGAATGTGCAGCGTGGCGGACCGGGGTTGGGCACCATTCAACCTTCGCAGTCCGATTATTTTCAAACCGTAAAGGGCGGGGGGCACGGTGACTACAGGCTGATCACGCTGGCTCCCAATTCCGTTCAGGAAATGGCAGACTTTGTATCGTTGGGTTTTGATCTGGCGTTCAAATACCGTAATCCCGCCATGATACTGACCGACGGTGTTATCGGGCAAATGATGGAGAAAGTGAAACTGCCCGAGTACCGCCGCCGCCGTACCGAACAGGAGATTCGCGAACAGTGTCCGTGGGCAACACTTGGAAAAACAAAAGACAGACAACCCAATATCATTACGTCACTGGAGTTGGATGCGGCCCTTATGGAAAAAAACAACGAACGTTTTCAGGCAAAATACAGGGTGATTGAACAGGAAGAGGTTCGTTATCAGGAAACCGCATGCGAAGATGCCGACTATTTGCTGGTCGCATTCGGTTCGGCAGCCCGTATCTGTCTTAAAAGCATAGACATGGCCAGGCAGGAGGGCATAAAGGTCGGGCTTCTCCGCCCCATAACGTTGTGGCCTTTCCCAACCAACATACTCAACACATATGCCGATAGGGTGAAAGGTATGCTGACGGTGGAACTCAATGCCGGGCAAATGGTGGAAGATGTGCGATTGGCCGTAAACGGGAAAGTACCCGTGGAGCATTACGGACGTCTGGGGGGAATTGTTCCTACCCCCGACGGAGTATTGGACGCATTGAAGGAAAAAATAGTAAAATAAAAAAACATACAACCGTGAGCCCCAAATTACAACAACTGTTTTCGATGCTGTTTTTGCTTTTCTTCTTAGCAACGATAGCCGTTTATTTTGTTTCCGGCCAAAACATGAAACTTACGTGGATTACAGGGGCTTGCGCCATTGTTTGTTATTTTTTATACAGATTTTCAAAAAGATAAAATTATGGATATAAACAGTATAGTTAGCCCCGAAAACCTGGTTTACGCCAAACCGGAAATCATGAACGACAACCATATGCACTATTGCCCCGGCTGTTCACACGGTGTTGTTCACAAAACCATTGCCGAAGTAATTCAGGAACTCGACCTGCAGGAAAAAACCATCGGGATTGCCCCGGTTGGATGTGCGGTTTTTGCATACAAATACCTGGATATCGACTGGCAGGAAGCCGCGCACGGACGCGCGCCCGCTTTGGCAACTGCAGTAAAGCGGCTGAATCCCGACAAAATGGTGTTTACCTATCAGGGGGACGGCGACCTGGCAGCTATAGGTACCGCGGAAACCATCCACGCTGCCAACCGTGGAGAGAATATTGCTATTATTTTCATCAATAACGGAATATATGGGATGACAGGCGGACAAATGGCGCCGACAACACTCAACAAGATGGTGACCTCCACCAGTCCGGACGGACGTGATATGCAAACCATGGGTAGCCCGCTTAAAATACTGGACTTGCTGGCATTGCTCGACGGTGTCTGTTTGGCCACCCGCGTAAGCGTTCATACCGCAGCAGCGGTCAAGAAAGCCAAGAGGATGATAAGGCTGGCATTCGAGAACGCTATGGCCGGCAAAGGTACCTCCATCGTCGAGGTGGTATCAACCTGCAGTTCCGGATGGAAAATGACGCCTGCCGAAGCCAACGACTGGATGGCCGGGAATATGTTCCCTGTGTTTCCGATAGGAGATTTAAAGAATATTTAACTTGAAAAATATGTTGCAAGAAATTGTTATTTCGGGATTTGGCGGCCAGGGAGTTTTGTCGATGGGTAAAATTCTTGCCTTTTCCGGTATTATGGAAGACAAGGAGGTGTCCTGGTTCCCGGCTTACGGGCCCGAACAACGTGGAGGAACGGCCAATGTTACCGTTATCATCAGTGATAAACCCATCAGTTCACCGGTCGTTAACCAGTACGATGTGGCCATCGTGTTGAATCAGCCTTCGCTGGATAAGTTTGAAGAGAAGATAAAACCGGGCGGAGCACTCATATACGACGATTACGGAATTCACCATAAAGCCAGACGTAAGGATATCAACGTTTACCGGATCAAGGCCATGGACGAATCCATGAAAATGAACAACACAAAAGTGTTCAACATGATTGTGTTGGGCGGATTACTTAAGATATCGCCCGTGGTTCAGTTGGCAAACGTTATGGAAGGATTAAAGAAAACGTTGCCTGAACGCCATCACAAGCTTTTGCCCATGAACGAAGAAGCCATTATGAAAGGAATGGATATCATTGAGCTGGAGCAGGAAGCAGATTGCCTGTAATCTTGTAATATCGAAATCAGGAGCCGGTTTGATTGTTTTTGTCGGGCCGGCTTTGTGTTTTTTTAGAAGTCTTTTTTTTGTGCTTTTTTCTCCGTGGATTGCCGGGTACGTTTTTTCCCTGTGCCTCTTTGGGGTTTATCGGAATGTTTTCGGCCCTCTTTACGCCGTTTTTCGGGATTGTATTCGGGAACGACACCCAACTCCGGGGGAACGGGTATTTTGTAAATACTTTTTTGCAAAAAATTCTCGATTTTTGAAAAACGAAACTGTTCGTCGGGCGAGACAAACGTTATGGCCATTCCCGAATCGCCCGCGCGTGCCGTGCGTCCGATGCGGTGGACGTAATCTTCTACATCGTAGGGCACATCAAAGTTTATGATAAGTGATATGTCATCGATATCGATACCCCTTGAGACGATGTCGGTGGCAACCAGAATATCCACCCTTTCGTTGCGGAATTCGTGCATGACTGAATTGCGTTCTGTCTGCTCCAAATCCGAATGCATGGCGTCAGCCGACAGTCCCATTTTGCGAAGCGTTTTGGCAATCTCCTTGACCTTTTGTTTCTTTCCTGAAAAAAGGATTACCTTGTTGGGCTTTTTGTCGGAGAACAACTGTTTGACGATCTCAATTTTCTGCGGTTCATAGCAGATGTAGGCTGTTTGCAAAATAGTCTCGGGCGGACGTGACACAGCGATGCTGATCTCCTCGGGATCGTGTAAGATGGTTTTTGCCAGTTGTTGGATCTTCGGGGGCATTGTTGCCGAAAACATGACCGTCTGACGATCTTTCGGCAACAGTTTTTCAATCTTCATGATGTCGTCGAAGAACCCCATGTCGAGCATCCGGTCCGCCTCGTCCAGAATAAAATATTTCACGCCTGAAAAATCAATGTTATACAGGTTGATGTGCGACAGCAATCTGCCCGGCGTGGCGATCACCACGTCGGCGCCGCTGAGCAGTCCCCTTTTCTGTACTTCCCAGGCATCACCGTCGTTGCCGCCGTAAACAGCTACCGATGAGAACGGTGTGAAGTACGAAAATCCTTCCATCTGCTGATCGATCTGTTGCGCCAACTCCCGGGTAGGAGCCATGATAATGGCGTTGACCTTGTGGTCTTCGTGCGGTTCGGTCTGCAGGTTGTTCAGCAGCGGAAGCAGAAAAGCTGCTGTTTTACCTGTTCCCGTCTGTGCACAAGCGATAACATCTTTTTTCCGGAGTATAACGGGTATGGCCTGCTCCTGGACGGGTGTGGTTTCTTTGAAGTTCATTGCCTGCAACCCATCCAGGAGGGCATCGCACAGTGGTAGTTCGGTAAATAACATTTCTATTTTCTAAAATTTCAGCAAAGATAGTGTTTATTTTCCTTTTTTATACGCGGGACTGCCGTTCTGTGAAATTAATTTTGATGTAACCTTTTTTTGTTTTCGAAAATAATTATACCTTTGCACTCGCTTTTTGAGCAAAAAGCAAGGAGAGATGGCAGAGTGGTCGATCGCGGCGGTCTTGAAAACCGTTGAAGTGAGAGCTTCCGGGGGTTCGAATCCCTCTCTCTCCGCTGGAGGGCTTCAGAAGGTCTTCACAAGGGTCTTCAATTTAGCCTTCAAAAAAGCAGATAATCGTTGTAAAATCAAGGTTTTACAACGATTTTTCTTTGTATATAGTCCTATTGCCTG
>JBGZJM010000010.1:0-4757 GCA_041848845.1 Petrimonas sp.
CAAGAGGCAGGAAGAATCGAGAAAGACCGGAGAACAAATCGTGCTGTTTGAATCGTGCATGGCGAATTAGCCATTCGACATACCTTCCGGTGCAATGTAATTATCCTTGTGGTGCATGGCAGCCCGTTTCGCAAATTTGCAGATACACCGGAAGGAGCTGGACACCGGCATAAGCTCCGAGCTTGCAGAGGAAAGCAACATACTTGTATTCAAAATCCGGGACAATGACCGTCTCCGGATACGATAGCCGTGTCTCGCGGTGACAAAAACAACCGGTTTGGGGCGTTATCGGGCAGATATTTATGGAATACGGCAAATACGTTTTAGAGGAATTGATGCATCAATTGTTGGAAGAAGAACTTACGATTACGTGCTTGAAGAAATAGGTACATCTCATTATGACAACGGACAACGAGATGTTTACGTCATAACAAGAACTGATAGGACACAAGCGGGAAGAACAATTTTCTATACGGGAGATATAACCGAATTAGTGAAACGACTGAAATCTGAAAAAGGTAAAAATATTTATTGTGACGGTGGTGCAAAAATAATAAATGAACTATTGAAACATGACTTAATAGACGAGTTTATAATTTCAGTCATACCTGTTTTATTTGGGGATGGAATCAAGCTCTTTAAAGATGGAAGACCTGAACAAAGACTTGAATTTATCACAGCAAAAACTTTTGAAACGGACTTGATACAACTGTACTATAAGAGGGAAAAAACATACTAAAAAACGGTTGTTCCTGCTAATCAGGTAGAAGAGCTCAAGCATGCGGGTGCACATAAAAAACAAGAATATTTAATTGCAGGTTTACTATCGGGAGCCATTCGATTTCCGAATGGATGTACATCTTCGTTTAATTTGTCGATAACAACAGGGATTCAAAATTTTTCATTAGTTTTGTAGTGATCAAAAAAATGATGGCGAGGCTTTGCACCATTGAAATTTAAAACAACGATGGAGTCGGAAAGTATCATGAGTAAAAACTTATCTGAAGTGCTTACTGCCAGAACCTTCCTGACAGTACTCATGCTTTTTGTTGCTGCCGTTGGCAGTGTACGTGCCGACAATACGCCGGAATATACCCTGCAGTGTGGAGGCATGGAACGGGTGTATCGGTTGCATATACCGGAAAACATGCCGGAGAATGGCCCGCTGGTCATTGTACTGCATGGTTACGGTAATCCTACCCCGGGCATATTAAACGAAACGGCCAATCGCCACCTCTTTGCGGTCTGTTATCCGCAAGGCGAGAAAGACGGCACGGGGAAGACAGGCTGGAATGTAGGGTATCCCTTTCAACACGATATGACGATTGACGACGTGGAATTTCTGACGCAGCTGGTCCGTCATCTGCAAAAGAAGCATGGCTTCAGCAAACGGTGAAGAACCGCTGCACGCTCATACAAACCGATACGGTCACCGGAAAAGCACCCAATAACCGTACAATAGTGAAACACCGTTTTTCCGGTGGGACCAACGACAGTGAGGTGTGGTTGTATGAGATGATTGGAGGTGGACATTCCTGGTTCTGGGATGATTTGGATACGGGTGATGAGCTGTGGAAGTTCTTCAGCAAGTTCCTCAAATAAAGATACCTGACCATTTGCTACTCATCCGACGTTAGCCCCATCATTGTGCTCAGTAAAACTGACCGGTTGACAGAGAAGTAAGCATTGCAGACACAACAAGCGGATTAGAAACCACATTTGACAAGATTGTCAGTCTTTCTCAAAATTGTAAGTTCAAAGATTGTACACACCCGCGAGACGGGCTGCTCCATTCTTGAAGCCGTTGAAAAAGAAGATATAGATAAAAACTCTTACGAAAATTACTTAAAATCGGAAAGAGAGAAAGCGCACTTTGAATTGACAGTGGTGGAGAAACGAAAAAAAGATAAAGAATTTGGGAAAACAATAAAGAATCATAAGAAGGACAAGAATAGGAACAAGGATAAACTTGACAATGCAAATATCCTCTCCTTAAACCGGCATTATGTCTCCCGGTGGAGGCAAATAAGGCAATGCGGTGAACTGTGTTGGATTCGAACCAACGACCTCTGCCCTGTCAAGGCAGCGCTCTAAACCAGCTGAGCTAACAATTCAAATCAGGTTTGCAAAAATACAACATTCTCTTCAAATATACAACCCTACACCGGCAGATAAACCAGCTTCTTGGTCTCGAAGAAAGGTTCGGGGAAGTAGCTGCCGAGGGAGAACACCTCGGCCTTGTTCTTGAACGGGGACAGCTCGGAGGCCAGATTACCGCCCTTAAGGCAGATGATCCCGTTGGGGAGTGCATTTCTCTGTTCGGAGGAGATGTTTTTCCGCACGATCTTCTCCAGATCGGGCAACGGCATGACGGCGCGGCTCACCACGAAGTCGAATTTCCGCTTCTCGTCCTCCATACGCGAATGGATGAAACCCACGTTCTCCAGGCCGATGGCCTGCGAAACCTCGCGGGCCACCTTTACCTTTTTCCCGATGCTGTCCAGCAACAGGAAGCTGACTTCGGGGAAAAACACGGCCAGCGGCACACCGGGAAACCCGCCGCCTGTCCCCACGTCGATGACGGAGGTACCGGGCTGAAAACGGATGAACCGGGCAATGGCAAGCGAATGCAGAACGTGGTGGAGGTAAAGATTATCGATATCCTTACGCGAAATGACGTTTATCCGGGAGTTCCAGTCGGAATACAAATCAAAAAGGGCGTCGAACCGCTCTTTCTGCTTCGCGGAAAGCGAGGGGAAATATGTATCGATGACGCTCACTTCAGCCGGGCTAATTTCGAGACAACGGAATTCTCGCGCAACAGGGAACGGACGGCCGCATACGGGATAAAAACCTCGGGCACCTGAAGCTGGTAGGCCGAGTACTCCCCTTTATTGAACGTGTAGGTTATTCCTTTATCGTTAATGAGAAAATTCTTGTTCGGAACGATCTCGTCGATGCCGAAAAAGCCCAGGTCTTCCAGCTCCCTGACGGACTTTACGCCGTGTGCTTCCAGCAACGAGCCTTGAAGGATCGGACGCAGCGCCAGGTCGTAACCGGCGGAGAAAATGTCGCCTTCGGCCATCAGCTTGCCGCTCGACAGGTCGAGCACGTGGTTCCTGACGCTTTCGTACGACATGCGGCCGCCCTTGTTGTTCACCTGCCTCACCTGAAACGAGACAATGCCGTACCGGTTGTACACGATGGAATCGGAAAGGTTTTCGTAATAGGAGTAGAACACCTCGGGGAGATAATCGAGCTCTTCACCGGTAACGTACAGGTCTTCCGCAGTGTCGCCGGCATGCCCGTCGTGCAGGGGTCTGTTGACCTGATAGATCTCCGCATCGTTGCGGTAGTTCGCGATATAGTTGCGGGCGTACCTGTCAACGGCTTCCTGGACGGACAAGCTGTCGTAGCTGGGGCCGATCACCGCTCTTAGAAAAACCCTTCTGGCTGCCCGGGCATCGGCGTTCGCAATTCTTTCCGGATAAACAAAGGTCAGTTTCAGGTTACACGAGGGATTTTCCGGATTATCATCCAGAAAGTATTTCTTTTCCAAGTTTATCGTATCAAACTCTACCCCGTTGTCAGCTTTGAACAAACTTCTCTTGTCCTGGCTGCAGGAGGAGAAGAGTGAAGAGAGCAGAACCGCCGCAAGGAATGAAAACACGGATACTTTTCGTCTCATCTGTTAAAAAATACGTATGCAAATATACACATTTTATTCTTTACACCTGTTCTGTTATCGTTAAAATAAAATTTTTAATAGGCGTGCCCGTCCTTGCTCAGGTCTTCAAGCTTCAGCTTTTTCCTTTCCAGCGCCCTCCAGGCATAAACGATGTAGGCAAACACAAAAGGAACGAGCAACGAAACAATCGACATGGCCGTCAACGTGAACTCGCTGGAGGAGGAGTTTTGCACGGTAAGCGAGCTTTGCAGGCTGGTATACGACGGATAATATGCCGTATGGTTGTATCCGGCCACGAGCAGCAGCATGGTTACCGCCACCACCGTGCCTGCCCCGGCAAACCAGATCCCCTTGCTGAACGATTTGTCGGCCACCGTACCGAAAATCCCCCACAGTACCGACAGGACACCCAGCAGGAAAAGGACAAGCACCACTGGCATCTGGATGAAGTTGTTCAGGTACTTGTAGGGCTCCATGTATATTTCCTGCGTGTCCGGATTAACGGCATAGCCGTCGGAAACCAGCGTCCAGATGAGGAAAGCCAGGAAGAACACCACGAACGGCACACCGTTGTACAGCGTGTATTTTCTCGATCTGTTGTGCAACACGTCGTGATCGAGCCTGTTCACAAAAAACAGGCTCGCCATCGTCCTTGCCAGGAAAAGAACGGCCAGCCCCAGGCACCAGTTCCTCGGGTTCCCCAGCGCTTCGAGGCCGTGAAGCGGATTGTCCCACCCGCTCATCACGTTATCGGCGGTTCTGAAAGTCACCAGGTTCACCTTGTTGATGGTAAACTCCGATCCGGTGAAGAACGTGGCAACGGCAACGCCCAGCACGAAAGTGCCGATTATCCCGTTGAAGAACAGGAACGACCGGTAAGTCTTCGGCCCGAACACATTGCCCGGCTTCGATTGAAATTCATAAGACACGGCCTGCACCACAAAAGAGAACAAAAGCAACATCCATACCCAGTATGCCCCGCCGAAGCTGGTGGCGTAAAACAACGGGAACGACGCAAAGAATGCGCCCCCGAACGTGACCAGCGTGGTAAAGGTGTACTCCCACTTGC
>JBGZJM010000011.1:0-10061 GCA_041848845.1 Petrimonas sp.
ATGACACCCGGCTGTGGAAAAACGGGTCTACCCTGACGCCTTTTTCCCGGTTCACCCTCCGGCAATACCTGGCCGATGCCCGGCAGGATATTTATCAGGTCCGACAGCTTCGGATGATGATTGTGGAGAAGGAAAGCAACAAGGCGGCAGGCACGATTGACCTGTACGATTTTGATCCCCTGAACGGCAAGGCCGGAGTTGGGATTTTGGTGGACGAATTTTTTCGGAAAAAAGGATATGCGTTGCAGGCACTCTCGTGCATGGAGGATTATGCTTTCAACCATTTAAAACTCCGTCAGCTTTATGCTTTTGTCCCTGCAGGAAATATACCAAGCCGGTTTTTGTTTGAAAAAGCGGGTTATGAAAAAACCGCCGTCCTGCGGGACTGGATTTCGCTAAACCGATCGTTTACCGACGTAATGGTAATGCAAAAAATAAACAAGTAAGCGTATGCAGGAAGACATTAAGAAAGCGTGTGAAGTGTTGCGGAAGGGCGGCGTGATTTTGTATCCTACCGACACGATCTGGGGAATCGGATGCGATGCCACCAACGAAGATGCTGTAAAACGGGTTTACGAAATAAAGAAACGAGACGATTCAAAGTCGATGCTGGTGTTGATGGAAAATCCGGTAAAACTGCAAAATTATATCGCGGATGTCCCTGACATAGCGTGGGACCTGATAGATCTCGCCGACAAACCGCTTACCATTATATACGACGGAGCCAGGAACCTGGCGGCCAACCTTATTGCGGAAGACGGATCCGTCGGGATCCGGATTACCTCGGAACCCTTTTCCGCCGAACTTTGCAAGCAGTTTCGCAAGCCTATTGTGTCTACATCGGCCAACCTAAGCGGCGAAACCTCGCCTTCGAATTTCAGGGAGATACCGGAAGAGATAAAAAAAGCGGTGGATTATATCGTCACTTACCGGCAAAAAGACAAAAGCAAAGCCCAGCCTTCGGGTATCGTCAAACTGTCTAAAAACGGCACAATCAATATTATCCGAAAGTGATTTAATGAAATGAATATCCGTGAAATATATGATAAGATACACAACTGGAGGAAGATAAACATCAAGGAACGCCATTTCCTGCTGTTTGCCTGTTTTATTGTAGGTATTCTTACCGCCCTGGCAGCCTATTTGCTGAAATTGTCCATCCATTTTGTGGAGTTGTTCCTTACGAATAATTTTTCGCAAACCGGAGCCAATTATTTATACCTGGTTTATCCCATTATCGGGATCTTACTGGCCGGATTATTTGTCAAGTATTGGGTCAAAGACGATATCAGCCACGGAGTAACGAAAATTCTTTTCTCCATCTCACAACGAAAAAGCCGGATCAAGCCTCACAACATGTACACCTCGCTGGTGGCCAGTTCCATCACTATCGGTTTTGGCGGATCGGTAGGAGCGGAGGCTCCCATTGTGTTGACGGGATCGGCCATCGGATCGAATGTGGGGCGGTTTTTCAAACTCGACCAGCGGAACCTCATGCTGCTTGTGGGTTGCGGGGCCGCGGGTGCTATTGCCGGAATATTCAAGGCTCCTATCGCGGGAATTCTTTTTGTGATTGAGGTGCTTTTGCTCGATTTGACCTTGTCGTCCATACTCCCTTTGCTGGTAACCGCCGTTACGGCCACTACCATATCGTATATCCTTACCGGAACGGATGCGATGTTTGCCTACTCGCAGGTGGAGGCCTTTACGTTAAACAGGATTCCGTACGTGATTGCTTTGGGGATTATTTGCGGATTCCTTTCGCTTTACGTGACCAGAAGCATGAGCTGGAGCGAAGATTTATATGCCCGTCTAAAGCCGTGGGAAAGGTTTGCGTTGGGCGGTATCACGTTGAGCGTGCTTATATTTTTATTCCCTCCCTTGTATGGTGAGGGATATAATTCTATTGAAACGCTTTTGGCAGGCGGAGACAAATTCAAGGAAATACTCAATGGTAGTTTCTTTTATACACAGCAAAGCCGGTGGGGAATAGTTGTTTTTCTGGGATTGATATTATTCTTTAAGACCTTCGCGACCAGTGCTACCAACGGCGGTGGAGGCACGGGAGGAGTCTTTGCGCCCACGTTGTTTATGGGTTGTGTTTTGGGCTTTATCTATTCTTATGCGATGAACGAACTGGGATTAACGACTTATCTCCCGCAGGAAAATTTTGCATTGATGGGGATGGCGGGAGTGATGGCGGGAGTGATGCATGCACCGCTTACCGGCACGTTTCTCATCGCCGAACTGACGGGAGGGTATGAGCTGTTCCTGCCGCTGATGATTGTCTCCATTTGCTCCTATGCGACCATTGTGTTTTTTGAAAAACACAATATTTACGCGATGCGCCTGGCAAAGAGAGGTGAGCTGATCACGCACCACAAGGATAAAGCGGTACTCACTTTCCTGAAGGTTGAGGATATGCTGGAGACCAATATACCGATTGTTCATCCTGATATGACGCTCGGCGATATGGTGAAAGTAATTTCAAACAGCCACCGGAATATATTTCCTGTTGTAAACGATGAAGGTGTTTTACAAGGGCTTGTGATGTTGAATGATATCCGGAACATTATGTTTCGCCCCGAACTTTACGACAGGTTTAAAGTGAGCAAGTTTATGGTTGGTGCGCCGGCGGAAATCAAAATTGACACACCGATGGAAAAAGTGATGAACACTTTTGAAGATACAAAAGCGTGGAATTTGCCTGTGGTGGGCAACAATGGAGTTTACAAGGGAATCCTCTCGCAATCGTCCGTTTTTAATTACTACCGCGACGTGTTGGTGGAGAACTACTCCGAAGAGGAAGAGTAAAACCCGGGCTACCTCACCAATACTTTAAGCGCCCTGCTTCTCCCCTCAACATTCACTTTCACCACATAAATCCCCTTGGCCAAATGACCAATGGAGAAGGAGGCCCTGTTGATACTGCTTTCGGCCTTTTCTTCAAAGACTTTTTGTCCCGATACATAGAAAATTTCCCACGCGATCAGGTCTTTGTTCGACTCGATGAAGATTCTGTTTGCCGCCTTGTTGTAGTAGGCCTTTATCTCTGTCTCCTTTTGCGAAGGGGCATCCGGTACAGTCAGTCCTGTGCCGATCACGTAGGGGGTGATCAGCAACGATGTGTTGATGGGATTTTCGATATTTTCGGAAGACCTTACCCAGCCCGTCGCGTTTTTCATCCAGGCGGTGGAGGCGATTCCCGATCCAATTTTCCTGGGTTGTACATTCAGCAGGGAAAACCCGTTGGGCACCGGGCTGGCGTCGGTGTAAGAGATGAAAAACTTTCCGGACACTTCCACCGGCTCGGGGAACTTCACGTAATTTTCCACGTTGTACCTCATATCGCGGTAAGTTTCGTGAAAATTTCCGGCCTGATAATAACGGAACGAGTAGCTGAGCGGTGTTTCGTGCAGGAGAGTGCCGGGCGACCCGTTGTTGTCGGCATAGATTTTGATCCGGATGTTCAGGCTTTGAACGTTGTTGGTGATGGGAGAAGCAACAAAAACACCATCGAGCCGGGCGGGTGTGGACGCGTGAAATTCCTCGGCAAACTCGTTGTACCCGAACGTGTTGTTTGTCGCAAACATCGGCACGGAGTTGTGGTACGACTGGATAACGGAATCGGTGGTCGCATAATTGGAACTCCGTGTGTAGGGCTGGTCCGGGTAGGGATTGAATCCGTCAATTTGTTGAAACTGGGAGTTTCCCGGGTCCAGATAACTTTTTAGCGAGTTCGGGTTTCCCAACGAACCGGTAATGTTCCATGCCTTGTGCAACGACGAGTAGACATCGGGACCTCGGGGGGACGAACATTGCGACTCTCCGCCGGTAAGCGCCCCCAGGACTCTTTTGTCTTTGTCCAGCAAGGGGGAGCCCGACGCCCCCGCCTCCGTTGCGCCTACGTCCCACGCGCGGACAGCCCAGTGCCCGTTGGGTTCCATGTTGTACTTCGGGTCATCGAAAGAGCCGATTGCCAAAGGATTATTCTCAATGGCCACCTTCTTAATACCTCCGTTCGGATGATGGATCCCGTGAAAAGGAGGTTGGGGAGATGCGCTGACGTTCCATCCCAAATAATAGGGCCGGTATTCTTTGGGGGGAGTTTGCTTGAATTTCAGCAGGGAGATGTCGTACCGTTCACTGATCAGAACCGAATCGGCGGAAGCCATGGTCATTTGCAGCGGCCCGCGTATCTCTTTGCCGCAAACCGGCGATTGATAGGCGAAAAAGGCAACGATGGTGCCGGCAACCACATCGTACCTGCGGTTGGCCAAAAAGGCGGGATCGTAGTCCCTGTTAATGCAGTGTGTGGCCGTGAGCAGGTACGGAGATCCGTCTTCAGCCGAGTTATTCACGAGCGATCCGGTACAATAGGTGGTGCCGTTGATAATCAGCGCCACCACGCCGCTGCCGGGCTGAATGTCTTCGGGGTAACAGACCAGGTTGGGATGGCAGGACTGCCGGGGATCTCTGGGTTCCGTTGCCCTGAACAATCCGCGGAAATCGTGATTCACTTCGCCGATCTCTATCTCTCCTTTAAAGGCGGCATCCAGCGGCTCCTGGTACTCCACGATGATCTCGTCGCCGGCAAGAGGCTGGACGGGAAGGAGGTTTAATTCGGTATTGTTTTCCCGGGTGTATGCTCCTAAAACCTCGGATTGGTCGGCGTTGTAGACAAACACGTTCGCCCCTTCGGGTAGACGGAATTTAGAAAAAAGAATGTTCAGGGAGTATGCTTTTCTCGACCGGATACCCACCCGCCATATTTTTCTGTTGTCTAACGTAATGAAAGTGACTCCTGAGTTATCGGGACGAAGAAACACGTGAAACTTGTGTGCGAATTCCAGACTTTTAAACTTTTTGTCTTCGGCTTCTGAACGTAACAGCGCTTGCCGGACATCAAACGATGGCATTTCAACAAAGGGCGTCTCCAGCCTTTGCACGCTGCGGGTATATGCACTGGCATTTACAGGTAACGGTTGTCCGCCGTGGCTTATCTGGGCTAAACCGGTGGAGGTGACGAGAAAAAACAGGAATGGAGTGAGGAATTTTAGAATATCTTTTGATACGGGCATACTGTTCGCAATTAAGATTGACGGTTGCAAATTTAAGACGTTTTTAATAAATAAGATTACTTTTGTGGTGTTTTATTCCGATGAACATGCTTATTTTACAGAAGAACCTGAAAGATTTTCTCGACCGGAAGTCCGACTTTTATAACAGGACATCGTTTATTGAAAACGATCCCGTCTTTGTGCCGCACCAGTTCTCCTTGAAGCAAGACATTGAAATTATGGGCTTTTTTGCCGCTACGTTTGCCTGGGGACAACGGAAAACAATTATTCGGAAATCCATGGAACTGGCACAACGGTTCGACGGTAAGCCTCACCAATTTATTTTGCACCATTCCGGATCTGATTTGAAACAGCTGCTGGGATTCAAGCATCGGACGTTTAACGATACCGATTTACTCTATTTCGTGGATTTTCTGCGCCGGCATTATGAACGGACTGAAAGCCTGGAAGAAGCCTTTATTCCTGAAGCCGGTTCTACGGACATGGAGGGGGCGTTGATTCATTTCGGGCAATACTTTTTCCATGCTCCTCATGCACCCGGACGCACCCGAAAACACGTGGCGTCCCCGGCAAGAAACTCAACCTGCAAACGGCTCAACATGTTCCTTCGTTGGATGGTGCGTTGCGACGGAAAAGGGGTTGATTTCGGTCTATGGAAAAGGATTCAACCGAAAGAGCTGATTTGTCCCATCGACCTGCACGTGGACAGGACTGCCCGTCGCCTGGGCTTGCTCACACGGCGGCAAACGGACTGGAAGGCAGCTGTGGAACTCACCGAAAACCTCCGGCTATTGGATGCCAGTGATCCCGTAAAATATGATTTCGCCCTTTTTGGGCTTTCCATTGAGAAGGAAATATATGGCCTCTAATTCAATCGTTTCATGCTTCTCCTCCGAATTCCATCAGGTATGCTTTGATGAAATCATCCAGGTCGCCGTCCATGACGCCGGTGACGTCTGACGTCTGGTAATTGGTGCGGTGATCTTTTACCCGCCGGTCGTCGAAGACATAACTGCGGATTTGTGAACCCCATTCTATTTTCTTTTTCCCCGCTTCGATTTGTGCTTGTGCCGTCCGGCGTTTTTCGAGTTCGATTTCATAGAGTTGCGACTTCAACAACCGCATGGCGTTCTCCCGGTTCCCCATTTGTGAGCGGCTCTCGGTGTTCTCGATGACAATTTCCTGTTCCTCGCCCGTGTCCGGATCCTTGTGCATGTAATGTAGCCGTACGCCGGTTTCTACCTTGTTTACGTTCTGTCCGCCTGCTCCCGATGAACGGAAAGTATCCCAGGAAAGGTTGGCCGGGTTTACGTAAATTTCGATGCTGTCGTCCACCAACGGCACCACGAAGACCGATGCAAACGACGTCATGCGCTTGCCCTGCGCGTTGTACGGGGAAACCCTGACCAATCGGTGCACGCCGTTCTCGCTTTTCAGAAAGCCGTAGGCAATGTCGCCTTCCACTTGCAGGGTGGCTGTTTTTATGCCGGCATCGTCGCCGTCCTGCCAGTTGGTTACGGTGGTTTTGTACCCTTTGCTCTCGCACCAGCGCTGATACATGCGGAACAGCATCGACGCCCAGTCCTGGCTTTCGGTCCCGCCGGCTCCGGCGTTTATTTTCAACACCGCGCCCAATTGATCCTCTTCCCGGCGGAGCATGTTTTTCAGCTCCAGGTTTTCGATCAGTTCGAGTGCCCTGGCGTGGTTGGCATCTACCTCCTCTTCGCTGACAATGCCTTCTTTCACAAAATCGAACGCCAGTTGCAACTCCTCGGTCGCCGATTTTACCTTGTCGTAGGCGTTGAGCCAGCCTTTCAGTTCACGCACGATCTTCATCTGGACTTCGGCGGCCTTATTGTCGTTCCAGAAATCGGGAGCTTGTGTTTTCAGTTCTTCTTCTTCGAGTCGGATGCTCTTTGCGTCGATGTCAAAGATACCCCCTCAGCGCTTGCTCGCGCTCCAACACATTTTTAAGTTGGTCTGCTGTTATCATATTCTTCTGCTGTCTTTTTCTGGGTGCAAAAATACGCAAAATTCGCCATCAGCCAAAATATTTGTTCTGCTGAAACCGGGGATTGCCTGTTGTTCAGGGCCTGATGGCAAGTTTTTCCCCCGACTTCAACACCGTTCCCAAATGTGGATTCCAGTCTTTTAATTGTGTTACGGAACAATTGTATTTCCGGGAAATGGAGCGAGGGGAGTTTCGGCAGGTTCCGGGACGGATATGGTATCGGGGCGTACCATTGTCTGTACTGCCGGTTTTATGATTTCTTCCTGCCCCTGCTTGTTTTTGGGCAAGCCGGAGGGTGATTGATCTACGGGACGGGAATGAACAATAAGTTCCTTTGTCTCGGAGGAGTGTGAGGTGGCTGCTGTCTCTTTTTCGCTTTTTGTTTTGGGAGCTTCGATTAAAACCTGTTCCTTGGCCTTGGCCGAAGAGAAAGCGTTTCTCCGGTTGTTGCCTGTCTTCTCCTGTTTGGGCTTTTTCTGCGGAACTTTTTCAGCTATAGCCAACGCGTTGTTTTCTTGCAGGATTCTTCCTCCACGCAGGTATCGGGACGCGTAATAAGGCTCGGTGGAGAGGGATACGATAACCCCGCTGGTGGTTGACGCGTGGAGAAAGCGGAACTCCCCGTCCGGAAGCAATTCTTTCACGATACCTACATGTCCGACTCTGCCGTTTCGCACGCGTCCCTCGAAGAAGACCAAATCACCCACCTGCAGATGTTCCCGCTGCCTGATGCTGGGCACCTGTCGGTCTTGTCCTGCCGAACTTGTGCTCAGCTTGTACCCGAACTTCCTGAAAACGAATGAAGTGAAGCCCGAACAATCAAATGCATGCGGCCCTTTTCCGGCAAACCGGTAGGGTTTGTTCAGGTGCCGCATTCCGTAGTTGATGACCTCCTGTCCGGTTTGCGTGGATTTTTTACCGGAGGTTACGGTTGTTTTTTTTACTCCGCAGGAAGCGACCAGGAGGGTAAGAAGCGCCAGCAGTGCGGTTTTTTTATGCATTTATTCCGTCTTTTTGTGAAAGTTCACTTTTTTCTGTTGTGCAAAAATAGGAAAATATCCTGGGAAAAGTACTATTTTTGCATTTTATCGCAATTAAGGCAAAAGAATGGAACCAATTAAAAACATCGTTTTCGATTTTGGTGGAGTGTTGATCGACTGGAATCCCGTGTATCTGTACAGCAAGGTTTTTGAAAACCGGGCCGAGATGGAGTATTTTCTGAACAATGTTTGCACGTATCCGTGGAACGTGCTGCAGGATGCCGGCCGTCCCGTCGCCCTCGCGACGGCCGAGAAGCAGCGGGAGTTTCCTCAATACAAGAATGAAATCGCGATGTATTACGGCCGCTGGGCGGAGATGCTGGGCGGCGAGATCGGCGAAAACACCCGGTTGGTGAAGCCTCTGAGCCGGAAATACAACATATACGGGCTGACCAACTGGTCGGCCGAGACCATTCCCGTAGCCATGGAGCGGTATGAATTCTTCAACTACCTAAAAGGAACGGTGGTTTCGGGAGAGGAGAAAATCGTTAAACCCGATCCGAAATTGTATTATATCCTGTTGGACCGGTTCGGGATAAACCCGGAAGAGACGTTGTTTATCGATGATAACGAGCACAATATAGATGCCGCCAAGTTGTTGGGTTTTAAGACCATACATCTTATTCCGAAGATGAACCTGGAGGAAGAACTGGTGAAGATGGGAGTGTTGTTTTAGATAATACTTTTTAACCTTTGGTAATACACTATTTGCCAATTATTCCCTATCTTTGCATCTGAAAATGATCGTGTGGACAGATTTGAACTGCTTGCAACCACAGAAAAAAATGCTAAAACGCCCGGCTGTTCGCCATTTTTCCTTGCATGCACTTCCTTTTCTCTTCCGACCGGTTACGTAAATTGTATTAATCACAAAACTAAAAATGAATTATTTCTTTACCTCCGAATCGGTGTCCGAAGGACACCCCGATAAAGTAGCCGATCAGATATCGGATGCTTTGCTCGACGAGTTTCTGGCTTATGACCCCAACTCGAAAGTAGCTTGCGAAACGTTGGTGACAACCGGTCAGGTTGTTCTTGCCGGGGAAGTTAAATCAAATACGTATGTGGATGTTGCCGAAGTGGCGCGCAAGGTGATTGCCGGTATCGGTTACACCAAAAGCGAATACCGGTTTGAAGCCAAATCGTGCGGTGTTTTTTCGAGCATCCACGAGCAATCCGACGACATAAACCGGGGTGTCGACGGCAAAGCCGACCCGATGGATCAGGGCGCCGGCGATCAGGGGATGATGTTCGGTTACGCCACGGCGGAAACGGATAACTACATGCCGTTGGCATTGGATCTGAGCCACGCCCTGTTGCGTGAATTGGCCGACATACGGAAAAACGAACCGGAGCTGATGCCTTACCTGCGCCCCGATGCCAAATCGCAGGTTACCATTGAGTATTCTCCGGACGGAACTCCCGTCCGCATCGACACGATCGTGATTTCCACCCAGCACGATGAGTTTGATGAGGATGCGGCCATGCAGCGGCAAATTGCCGATGACGTGAAAACGATCCTGATTCCGCGTGTCCGTGAGAAGTACAAGCACACTCGGGACATTCATAAACTCTTCGACGATAAGATAACGTACCACGTGAATCCTACCGGTAAGTTTGTTATCGGCGGCCCACACGGAGATACGGGATTGACCGGGCGCAAAATCATCGTGGATACTTACGGAGGGAAAGCGTCGCACGGCGGCGGTGCATTTTCCGGGAAGGATCCGTCGAAAGTGGATCGTTCGGCAGCTTACGCGGCACGGCATATCGCCAAAAACCTGGTTGCCGCGGGAGTGGCATCCGAAGTGTTGATACAGGTTTCATACGCCATCGGTGTGGCACATCCGATGAACATTTATGTGAATACTTTCGGGAAAAGCAAGGTGAAGTTGGCCGATGCCGAGATTGCCGAAAAAGTAAAAAACC
>JBGZJM010000012.1:0-6615 GCA_041848845.1 Petrimonas sp.
CAAGTTGCCTCAAAAAGGCATCGTGATCAATACCGCACGCAAAGAGGTGGTAAACGAAGCCGACATGTTACGCATCATGGAAGAACGGCCGGGATTCAAATACGCTACCGATATTAAACCGGTGAACCACGATAAAATGGCGCGAAAGTTCGGTAACCGCTACCTGGCATCTGCCAAAAAATGCGGAGCACAAACCGGTGAAGCCAACGTGAATGCGGGGCTCGCCGCAGCAGAGCAAATCGTAAAATTCTTTGCCGATGGAGATGAAACGTTCAGGGTAAATCCGATAAAGTAAAAACAACCCATATCCCGCTAATGAATTTTTAGCGGGATTTTTGTTTTTTTAACCATAAATAATTCAAAAATCTGCCTTTATTTACGATATATTCGTACTTTTGTGTCGTAGTAAATTTATCAATCGAAAAAGATATGGAAAGATTAACACCCCAGGAAGAGAACATTATGCTCCACGTGTGGCAAATTGGCGAATGTGCCATAAAAGATGTCCACGACAGGCTCGAGGAGCCTAAATTACCCTACACCACCGTGGCTTCGGTATTCAACAACCTTGAGAACAAGGGTTATCTCAACAAATCGCGTTCCGGCAACATGAAGGTTTTCACCCCGAGGATCTCGGAAGCGTCGTACAAAAGACATTTTCTGTCGGGAGTAGTGAAAAGTTATTTCGATAATTCGTACAAGGAACTGGTGTCGTTCTTTGCCAAGGAACAGAAAATTTCGTCCGAGGAACTGGAAGAAATTATCCGTCTGATTGAGAAAAAACAAAAATAGCTTCATCAGATAACAGACCGCTTCGCTCCCAACCGTCTCATGTCTGTGCTCTGAAGTCTGAAATCAAAGGCAAAATGGAAACGCAATTTTTCATATACCTGGCCAAAGTAAACGGAGCTTTGCTGCTTTTTTACCTGCTGTATATTGCGGTTTTGCGGCACGATACGTTCATCCGGCTGCGGCGGTCGTACCTGTTGTCGGTCGTTCTGTTTTCGTTGCTCTATCCTCTTTTTACGGTAGACGCCCCGAGTGGATTGTTTATGTTTTTACAGCCGCGTCAACCCGTGGAGGCGACCATTGAGTTCGGCGAACCTACCGCTCTTCTGCTGGAAAGCGACACTGCCGGATTCACGGTTCCGTGGAGGTTTATTGCCCAAAGCATACTTCTTTCAGGAAGCCTGTTTTTTGCTTTCCGGTTGATCATTCAATTCGTTTCCATTGTCCGGATCCGGCGCCGTTGCCGGGAGGAAGTTATTTCGGGATACAAAGTCCTGAACGCTTCACACGAAATAACTCCCTTCTCGTTTTTCAGATGGATAATCGTAAACACGAACGCGCACTCCGAAGAAGAGCTACGGCAGATCCTGATCCACGAAAGCACACATGTCCGCCAATGGCATTCGGCTGATGTGTTGCTGGGGGAGTTGCTTTCCGTTTTTTTCTGGTGGAATCCGACAGTCTGGCTGTTGAAGCGCGAAATCGCCATCAACCTCGAATACCTGGCCGATAACGATGTGCTCCAACACGGTGTCAACAGCAGGGAATACCAATATCACCTGCTCAAACTGACTTATCACGAAACGGCCGTTCCGTTAAGTAACCACTTTAATGTATCACAATTAAAACAACGTATCACAATGATGAACAAAGCCAAATCGCCGGCACTGAAGCTGGCAAAGTACCTGACTGTAATTCCGCTGGTTCTGCTGCTGATAACCTTGAACAGTTGTCTGAGTAAAGAAAAGCAAACCGATGAAAAATCGAACGATCAAACGGAAGAATTACAAAACTCTTCCAGTAAGAACGATATCAAAGCAGATGTTAGTGAAGGTTATGTACCACCTGTAACCGACAGTCAAGAAGAGATTTTTTCAGTAGTGGAAGAGCAACCGCTTTATCCCGGCGGAAACGCTGCCATGATGAAATTCCTGGGCGACAATATCAATTATCCGGTGGAAGCGCAGGAAAAAGGAATACAGGGACGTGTCATCACCAATTTCGTGGTGGAAAAAGACGGCAGTTTGTCCGATATCCAAGTAATTCGCGGTGTTGACCCGTTACTGGATGCGGAAGCCGTCAGGGTTATTCAGTCGATGCCCAAATGGAAACCGGGAACACAAAAAGGAGAGACAGTAAGGGTAAGGTTTACGCTACCCGTTGTTTTCAGGTTGCAACAATAAGGTACTGAACAAATGGAAGCACTCATCGCATATATCATTAAAGTTAACATAGCACTAACATTTTTTTATTTGCTGTATGTTATTTTCTTGAAAAAAGACACCTTTTTTGCTTTCCGGCGCTATTTTATTTTGGCGGCGACAGTGTTTTCATTTGTTTACCCGTTTATTGCCGTATCGGCCTGGGGAAATATGATTTCGTTTGAAAAACCACAGAAATACACCACTCAGGTAACGGTGGAAGATCCCGCTCTTGCTGTTGTTTTGGCGGACGAAGTTCAAACAGCGGAACCTGTCAACACGATTAACTTTAACGGGTGGCAGGTTTTACTTTTCATATTGTCCGCAGGAGTAGTTTTCTTCTTGGCTCGTTTTACCTGGCAACTGGTCAGTATTTTGCAGATCAAACGCAAAAGCGTCAGGAAGAGTATTGATGGAATCGGGGTATTCGACTTATACGACGAAATAACGCCGTTCTCCTTCTTCGGATGGATCTTCATCCACTTAGACTCACATTCCGGTGCCGAAATTAAACAGATACTTCTGCACGAACAAACGCACGCGCGCCAATGGCATTCTGTTGATATTATTCTCATGGAGTTGTTTTGCGTATTTTCATGGTGGAACCCCATCATCTGGCTGATGAAGAGGGAAACGGCCATTAACCTGGAACACCTGGCCGACAACGGTGTTTTACGAAATGGAATAAACAGCCGCGATTATCAATATCACCTTCTACGCCTCACCTACCACCAAAATGCTACCCGGTTAGCAAACAATTTTAATGTACCACTTTTAAAACAACGTATCACGATGATGAACAAAACCAAATCGCCGGCACGAAAACTGGCAAAATACCTGATTGCCCTGCCATTGGCGCTTCTTTTAATGGCAGGCAACAGTGTTTACGCCCAAAACCAGAGAGGGAGCGAAATCTTTACAGAAGTAGAGAAGTATCCTGAATTCCCCGGAGGAAACCGGGCATTTATGAAGTTTCTTGCCGAAGGCATAAAGTATCCGGTTAAGGCACAGGAAAACAACGAACAAGGAAAAGTTATCGCCAACTTTGTAGTAGAAAAGGACGGAAGCATTTCCAACATAAAAGTCGTCCGTGGAGTCACTGCCGCGCTGGATGCCGAAGCCGTGAGGCTGCTGAACTCCATGCCAAATTGGCAATCCGGTGAACATCAGGGCAAACCTGCCAGGGTACGGTTCATCTTGCCGATTGTCTTCAGGTTACAAGGCGGTAGCGCAGGAGGGAGTAAAAGCCCTGTAACGCCGGTTTCTGCCGATGCCAATGAAAAAGGGAAAATGCTGGACGAAGTGGTGGTGGTTGGCTATGGCCCTACCCCGCGCAAATCGATACCTTCCACACAGGAATATGCCGAATCAAAAGGCAACGAAATCTTTGTAGCAGTGGAAGAAGAGCCCGAGTTTCCGGGCGGGAGCGCCGCAATGATGGATTTCATTGCTGAAAACATCCGCTATCCGAAAGAAGCGCACGAAAAAGGCATTCAGGGACGTGTAATCACCAATTTCATAGTGAAGAAAGACGGCAGCATAGACAGCGTGCAAATCGTACGGGGGATTGACCCGTTACTGGATGCCGAGGCCATCCGGGTACTGGAATCAATGCCGGCGTGGAAGCCGGGCAAGCAACGCGGACAACCCGTAAACGTAAGGGTTACCCTGCCTGTTGTTTTCAGGCTGGATAAAAATACCGAGAACAGCACTCAAAAAAGCCAAACCTCTGCGGAAAAAATACAAAGCCCTGAATTTCCGGGAGGAGAAAACGCTTATATGAAGTTCTTATCGGATAACATTAAGTATCCTCTCATTGCACAGGAGAACGGGATTCAGGGGCTTGTAGTGGCCGTGTTCAATATTGACACCCAGGGAAAAGTTACTTTTGTTAAATTCAATAAATCTGTTGACCCGTCTTTAGACAAGGAAGTCAGGCGAGTGATAGAATTAATGCCTGACTGGATTCCCGCCAAGTTAGACGGAGCTGTGACAAGCGTTACGAGTGGAGCCTCCTTTGTTTTCCGCCTGCAAGGGGAGAACACGGAGACATATAAAGGACCGGCGCCCGACAACGCCATCGTTGTAGTTGGTTATGCAAAAAACTAATCAATCCTATTGTAATCTACCCTGGAAACCGGAGGGAACGTGCAGCGTAGTTTTCTCCGGTTTTACCGTCAAGCCTTCCGACCGATTACCGGTCAGAAACTTATAGTCTGCAAAATTTCAAGCGATGAAAAAAATACTGCTATCCGTTGCACTGATATTCTGCTCGATTATTGCCGTATCACAATCCAACGATGTGCGATCGGCGCTGCAAAATTATCGTTACGAAGAAGCACTCTCACTCTTGGGAAATGAACCTGAAACCACCGAAAATTTATTGCTGAAAGCATCGTGCCACGAAAAACTCTACAACTATACCGATGCCCTGGCCGTTTACGAAAAGCTGTTGCCGAACAATCCCGAAAATGTGGAAATAGTGATTTCCGCCGCGGAATGTGCCTCACAAGCCGGAGCTACGGAAACAGCGCTAAATTATTGGATAAAAGCCGACAGCCTTTCGCCCGAAAACCTGTTTTTCCAGACCAAGAAGGCGATAGCTTATTACCGGAACGGCAACTGGCAGGAAACCATCGAGAGCGCACAAACGGTTTTTCAGTCCGACTCCATTCCCCTGCTCCTTCGTATGACGGGCGAAGCTTTCCTGAACCTCAACGACCCTATTGAGGCAGGCTATTATTATTCGAAAGCATACGAGAAAAACCCATCCGACCATCTCTCGCTCGGCCGCATCTGTGAGTTCTATTACGCTCTGGGAGAAATCGGCTATGACACGGTGGTGGTTATGACCGAAAAATACCTGAACGATATCAACCCTGACCAAAAAAGCATCGGACAACTGAACGGAATGGCAAATTATTCCTCCGGAAATTTCGATAAAGCAATTGGCCGCTTAAAGGCAAACATTGAGTTGGGGGATAGTTCTTACACAACTGCCTACTTCCTGGGGATGAGCAATTACGCCAAAGATTGGTACTACGAAGCCGTGAAATGGCTCGGCAAGGCATACGAAATTAACGATAAAGACGTGAATTTGAATTTTTATTACGGCACGGCGCTCGGGCGGACAAAAAACCGGGAAAGAGCCGTGGAGATATTACAGGAAGGCATGGACAAGATAGATAAGGTATCCGGAATGCTGCCCGATTTCGACATATCGATGGCGGAGGCCTATCAAAATACGAACGCTCACGCCAAGGCAATAGAGTATTACTTTTCCGCATATAAACGCCAGCCCGACCGGCACAATCTTCTGTACAGCATCGCACATGCTTACGACACGGCAAAAGATTACAAGAACGCCATCGCCACCTACGAACGTTTCCTGAAAACCGCCCCCAAAGATCTCGATGTCGCCAGCCTCGCCCTCGCCGAAGACAAAAAAATGGACGCGAAAAACTTGTACTACATAGTCAGTTTCAAGCGCATAAAGGAATTGCGGGAGCAACTATTTATGCAGTCGGGGAAGAAATAACTATAATCCGGACTCTTTGCTAATTAAACATGTCGTCAATCCCTTCGCCTTCGCCTATAGGATCATCGTTCCGGTAGAAATCGGGTGAGTAGCGTTGTGTGTCGCGGCAAGGCTGGAAATCGGCGGGGATATCGAATTTTCCGTTATCGGAATATTTAAGCCCGGAATCGGCATATACCCGCTGGTAGAACAATCCGTGGATGGGCAATGCCGCGGCGGCTCCCTGTCCGTATGCCATACGGTCAAAATGAATGGAGGGTTCTTCGCCGCCTACCCAGGCCGAAGCAACAATCTCTGGCGTGAACGACATAAACCACGCGTCGGAATTGTTGTTGGTCGTTCCGGTCTTGGCCCCCATCTCCCCTTTCAGGTTGTACAGACGGCGCAACCGGCCTCCCGTGCCACCGTCAACCACGGCCCTGAGCATATCGAGCATTTTATAGGAGGTGGTTTCGCTGAAAATCTCCTGCATCCGGGGAACAAAATTGGCCACCGCGTTTCCGTACGAATCCTCGATCCGGGTAACCAGCAGCGGTTCAACACGGATCCCGCGGTTAACGAACGCCGTGTACGCGCCGGCCATCTCGTAAACCGAAGCATCGTTTGGCCCTAACGCCAGCGAGACGACCGGATCGGCAGGAGTTTTCAACCCGAAAGATTTCAGCATCCGGGCGAACGCGTAAGGAGAAAACAGACTCATCAGATAGGCGGTCACCCAGTTATCCGAGTTTTGCAAGCCCCATTTTATGGTAACAAAATGTCCAAGCGCACCCCGTGTGTTTCGAGGGCTCCACGGCTGTCCGTTTTCAGCCATGATGGTTATGGGCCCGTGAACCATCCCGTCGCAGGGGCTCAACCCTTCTTCCA
>JBGZJM010000013.1:0-2694 GCA_041848845.1 Petrimonas sp.
CTCGACCGCACCGCTGTTGCCACCGTTTACGACCTGATGGAGACAGACCTCAAAGCAGCCGTAGAGGTACTGCCAGCAACCATGTTTGCCGCAAACGGCCACCGCATAACCCGATATGCCGCCGCCATGCTGTTGGCAAACGTCTATTTTCAGCAGGGAGACTACAGCAACGCCTATACCTATGCCAAAATAGTAGTGGATTCGCCCCACAGCTTAACGGCAAATACCGACCTGGCATTAAACAGCGCCTACAACAAACTGCGCTCTACCGACGACCTGGACGAAGTCATTTATGCACAGGAATACGATGGAACCATCAACGACGGCTCGTGGTGGCCTACTTACGCTTTCAGCTCGGGAGCCACATCGGTGTTCAGCACCTATTCTATTTTCGAAAGAGTGTACGGCCCAACCAATCGCTTCCTCAACGTTTACGAAGCCACCGATTTGCGTATTCAACCCAACCAGTTTTTCCATTGGAATTATACCAATCCCAACAACAACGTTAAATGGACGTCAACCGTTGCCGGATGCTGGTATTACTACGACGCAGATGCATTGCTCAATACCGGAAAGGCTACCAAAGACTGGAACTTCTTCCGTTATGCCGAAGCATTGCTGGTTGCCGCCGAATCCATCGCACAAACTACCGGCGTAACAGCCGAAGCTGCCGGATATTTGGCGCAGATAAAAGCCCGCGCCAACATGAGCGGAAAAACCGCAGCCACATATACTACCGAGTTGAGCGCGCTCGCCAAAGAGGAGTTTATTCAGGCTTGCTGGACGGAACGGTTGCGCGAATTCCCGTTGGAATTCAAAATATGGGACGACTGTCTGCGTACCGGCATGTTCCCGAACATTTCGGAAACCACTGCCGGATCGGTAAGTTACGTAACCCTTGTAGGCGCTCAGAATGGCGCAGGAGCTACATTCAAACAGTCCGACCTGCTGTGGCCCATATCCGTAGATGAAATTCAACGAAATCCGAAGCTCACCCAAAACGAAGGATACAAATAAAAACGTTGCGCATAATTGAATTTTAAGTGTATGAGGTATTTGCATAAGTTTCTTTGCAAATACCTCATCTCTTTTATTGAATCTGTCCGATTTATGACAAAGAAAAACAATTTTCCGAAGTAACGGATTCTCATTTTTAGTCTTATTTCGTTAAAAAATTCGTGTAAAATTTCCGATTCAGAATATTTTCTTTTATTTTTACATTTCATTTCAAATACGGCAAGTAATAAATCAAATTGAACACAACATCTAATTCGACTTAAAGAATAAATAATAAAAGTATTACTTAATCAAAAAGAGAAACTTATGTCAAAAATGTCAAGAAGAAAGTTCATCCAAGCCGGCGCAACTGCGGCTATCGGATTAACTGTTGTACCCTCGTCGGTACTTGGTAAAAGCATGGGGCAGGTAGCTCCGAGTGATAAACTCAACATCGTAGGTGTTGGAGTAGGGGGGATGGGTTTTGCCAACCTGAAAAATCTCGAAAGCCAGAATATCGTAGGGCTTTGCGATGTGGACTGGAAATACAGCCAACGCGTTTTCAACTACTTCCCGAAAGCGAAGAAATATTACGACTACCGTAAAATGTACGACGAGTTGGGAAAAACAATCGACGCCGTCGTGGTTGCTACCGCCGACCATACGCACGCCATCATCGCCGCCGAAGCGATGACCATGGGCAAACACGTGTACGTACAGAAACCCCTTACGCACAGCGTTTACGAATCGCGCCTATTGACCAGACTCGCCGCGAAATACAAAGTGGCTACCAGCATGGGAAATCAAGGCTCATCCGGGCCCGGAGTACGTCAGGTAATCGATTGGATTCGCGACGGACAAATCGGCGAAGTTACACGCGTGGACGCTTTTACCGACCGTCCTATCTGGCCGCAAGGACTTATGACACCCAAAAAAGCCGATAAAATACCCTCCACGCTCAATTGGGATTTATTTATCGGACCGGCTCCCAAACGCCCGTTCAACCACATTTATCACCCATGGAACTGGCGCGGATGGTGGGATTTCGGAACGGGAGCCCTCGGCGATATGGCTTGCCACATCCTGCATCCCGTTTTCAAAGGCTTGAATCTGGGATATCCTACCAAAGTTCAGGGTTCCTCCACCATGTTGCTTAACGATTGCGCACCCAATGCACAACAGGTAAAATACGTCTTCCCCGCACGCGACAACTTCCCCAAAGTAGCTATGCCCGAAGTGGAAGTTACTTGGTGCGACGGCGGTTTGCAACCGTTCCGCCCCGAAGGAGTGCCGGCCGGAAAAAACCTGAACGACCAGGGCGGCGGCGTTATCTTCCACGGAACCAAAGACACGCTCATCTGCGGATGTTACGGAGTAAATCCGTGGTTGGTATCGGGTAGAACCCCCGCATCGCCGAAAACGCAACGCGAAGTAACCCTCTCGCACGAAATGGATTGGGTGCGTGCTTGTAAAGAAAGTCCCGAAAACCGCGTAGAAACGGCATCTCCTTTCTCCGAAGCAGGCCCTTTCAACGAAATGGTGGTTATGGGCGTTCTTGCCGTAAGACTGCAAGGATTGAACCAGGAACTCCATTGGGATGGACAGAACATGAAGTTCACCAACATTCCGGCCGACGCAAAAATAAGAACCATCATCGAAGACGGCTTCAAAATCACCGACGGACATCCTACTTTCGAC
>JBGZJM010000014.1:0-4286 GCA_041848845.1 Petrimonas sp.
AACGGATTGAGCATAAAAAACCATGCGAATATGCTAAATTTATCCCTAATGGAGTCAACACAAAGCAAAGATATATATTATTTCGTAAAAACAATTATATTTTTTTAATAAAAAACACTTAAATAAAGAAAGTATAAGTACAATCAGATACTTTTAACACAATAATAACTTAACTACCAGGCAATAACTTTAAATTTTACATAAAAAACCCCTTCCTTAATTAAGGAAGGGGTTTTAATTTTTGTTACTTTCACATCAAACCTGCTTCTGTTTCTTCACAATATGCACAGCCTCACCCAGAACGTCCGCACAGGCTTCGAAGAGCGCTTCCGAGTAGGTGGGGTGTCCGTAAATGGTTTTGATGACTTCGTCCACGGTAATTTCCATCTCCATCAGCAACGATGCCTGGTTAATGATTTCGGCCGCGGCGGGACCCACGATATGCACACCGAGAATCTCGCCGTATTTGCTGTCGGCGATCACTTTCACAAAACCGACATTGTCACCGGATGCCATAGCCCGGCCGTTGGCAGCAAAATCAAAACGGCCGATACGAACGTCGTATTTCTCGCGTGCCTGTTCTTCCGTCAAACCGACCATGGCTACTTCGGGATGGGTATAAACTACCGAAGGAGCGGAATGCAATTTCAATTCGCGGTGATTGCCTTTTACGGCATTATCGGCTGCCACTTCGCCCATGCGGAATGCCACGTGCGCCAGCATCTTTATGGCATTCACATCGCCCGGCGCGTAAATGCCCTTCACGCTGGTTTCCATATATTTGTCAACCTTGATCCGGCCGCGCTCCATTTCGAATTGGATTTCTCCCATCCCTTCGGTATCCGGCAAGCGTCCGATAGAAATCAGAACCTTATCGGCAATAACCGATTCTCCTCCTTCGATTTTAACTTCCACCTTGCCTTTCTTGTCGGCAAGTTCAGTAATCTTCGTGGAAGTCATTATTTTCACGTTCTTCTTTTTCAGCAACCGGGTAAGTAATGCCGACGCTTCGGCATCCACCGACGGAATAATCCTGTCCATCATCTCGATAACGGTTATCTTTGTCCCGAGCGCCTCAAACGCCTGCGCCATCTCTATACCGATAACACCTCCGCCAATCACCGCCAGCGTTTCGGGCAGGACCTCCAGCGCCAACAAATCATCACTGGTTAATACATTCGGATTGTCAATACCCGGAATGTTTATCCGGGATACTTTCGACCCTCCCGCCAGAATAATCTTGTCACCTTTTATCACCGTTGAATCATCCACCACCACATCCTTGTTTTTATTGATCCGGGCGACTCCTTTGAAAATGTCCACCTTGTTGCTTCTCAGCAATGCCTCCACACCGCTTGTCAGCTTTTTCACCACCGAGTTTTTGTGCTGAACCACCCGGGGCATGTCTATCTTGTACTTAACGCTTTCAAAAATGATTCCACGCGAAGCGGCCATCTCCATACCCTCGATAATCTCCCCGCTTTTGAGGTATGCTTTCGTCGGAATACATCCCAGGTTAAGGCACGTTCCTCCGAATTCTTTTTTTTCCACAATGGCCACTTTTGCCCCCTGTTGCGCGGCACGGATAGCGGCCACGTATCCGGCAGGTCCGCCACCAATGACGATCACATGGTATGAATCCTCGAGCCTTGTCATTGATTTGTCCGTAACCTCTTCTTCAACCGGTTTCTGCTCTTCATCCGCCCGCGGGACAATTTCCTCGCCTTCCTGTCCGATATAACCGATAACTTCCGTTACCGGAACAGTATCTCCTTCGTGGCGGAGAATTTTAAGGAGCACGCCTGTCGCTTCCGCTTCCAGCTCCATACTTGTTTTATCGGTCATGATTTCGAGGATAATTTCACCTTCGGTCACGGGGTCTCCTTCTTTTTTCAACCACTTTACAATTTGCCCTTCGGTCATGTCGATTCCCGCTTTGGGCATTATAATTTCGTATGCCATGTTTTGAGTTATGAGTTATGAGTTTTGAGTAAACCTCAAACATTAGATTAATAATGTCAGCGGATTTTCAAGCAATTGTTTCAGGTCCGTCATGAATTTTGCCGCTGTAAGTCCGTCAATGATGCGATGATCGCTGGTAAGGCTGACCTTCATTACCGGACGGATTACGGCTTCACCGTCGCGTACCACAAGGGTGTCTTTTGTCGACGAGACGCTTAAAATGGCTGCATTCGGCTGATTGATGATTGCCGTAAAATGTTCCACGCCATACATTCCCAGGTTGCTGATGGTAAATGTACTTCCCGTTTGTTCATCGGGCAGCAACTTTTTCGAAAAGGTGCGTTCGGTAACGTCCTTCAGAGCCACCACCAATTCACTGAGCGACATCTTATCGGCATTTTTTACTACAGGCACCAGCAATCCCTCGTCCAGTCCCACAGCCATTCCCAAATTCACATAATTGTGGAAAGTGATTTCGGTAACCTCATTGTTCAAACTCGCATTGATGTATTTGTGTTTCACCAACGTTTTCACCACGGCAAACGAAATCAGATCGGTAACGGTCAGCTTCTTATCCGTTTTCTCCTTTATCGGATCCATCAGTTTTTTGCGCAACTCAAGCAGTTCGGCCATATCGATTTCCCAGGTCTGAATAAACGAAGGGATCGAGAAATAACTCTCCGACATACGCTTTGCTATTACCTTGCGCATCATGCTCAGCGGTACGGGTTCAGTACTCCCGGCTTCTTCCGCCTTAACAGAAAGATCGGGCTTGCTATCGGCGGGCATCACCTGAAGCTGCCTGCTTATTCCCGTTCCCGAAAGAATTTTTGGCGCTGCCGTAGCTTCGGCAAAATCTTCCCGGGTAAGGCGGGCTTTCAATACGGGATCGGAAATGAGCAACAGCACATCGTCCTTCATGATCTTATCGTTGTGGCCGGTACCCCGGATACCTTTCAGGTCGATGTGATGTTCTTCGGCAATTCTGCGCGCGAGCGGCGAGACGTGAATCTTGCCCTGAAAATTCCATCCGGCTACATCTTCTTTATGAATGCGTCCCTTATAACCTGTCCCGGTCACGTTCGCAAGCGTCACGTTCATCCGTCTGGCCAGCATCCTTGCCGCGGGAGTGGCCCTAACTAATCGTCTTTCTTCCATAAACCTCCTCTCTCACCTTTTATTAACCAATTTGAGGATGTATTTCTTGATCCTTTCAACACTGGGCAGCATGGCTGCTTCGAGTTTGGCGTTGTAAGGAACGGGAACGTCTTCTGCCGCCAATCGCAGAATGCGGCCGTCGAGGTAATCGAAGGCGTCGCTTTCGGCGATCATGGCGGCAATTTCACCGATGAATCCGCCGGTTTTGTGCGCGTCGTTAACGAGCAGCACACGACCGGTTTTTTTCACCGAATTAAGAATGGCCTCTTTGTCAAGCGGTATCAATGTTCTCAAATCAACCACTTCCACGCCTACCCCATCGGCTTCCCGTACCTGGTCGGCCGCCTGTAATACGCGTTCGAGCATCCTTCCGTACGTGACGACAGTCACGTCCTTGCCCTCT
This sequence comes from Petrimonas sp., assembly GCA_041848845.1. Lineage (GTDB taxonomy): Bacteria > Bacteroidota > Bacteroidia > Bacteroidales > Dysgonomonadaceae > Petrimonas. The sequence continues at coordinate 3,524 of JBGZJM010000014.1, forward strand.
CGTTTAAGTTCGGCTTTGCCCAACGGAATGGTAAATTCCGGATCGAGAGGAACTTCTCCTTTCATGTTGAATTGCGCTTTATATTCAAGGAAAATAACGGTGTTATTGTCCCTGATAGCGGATTTAAGTATTCCTTTCACATCGGCAGGTGTTCCCGGCGCGACCACCTTGAGTCCCGGGATGTGAGTAAACCAGGCTTCGAGCGACTGCGAGTGCTGTGCGGCGGCGCCCACACCCGACCCTGCCGCGCAGCGGAACACAACAGGTACCTGTCCTTTTCCGCCGAACATATATCGGGTTTTTGCCGCCTGGTTCACTATATTGTCCATCATATATACAATGAAGTCCATAAAAGTCACGTCAACAATGGGCCGCAGGCCGGTCATGGCTGCTCCGATGGCACAACCGGAAATAGCGTTTTCAGAAATGGGCGTGTCGCGAACGCGCTCCTTCCCGAATTCCTGAAGCATTCCCACCGATGTTCCGAAGTCGCCACCAAAAACACCCACGTCTTCACCCATAAGAAACACGTTCTCGTCGCGACGCATTTCTTCAGACATTGCCAAAATAATGGCATCCCTTACGGACATTACTTTCGTTTCGTAGTTTTCCATTTTTATTTTTTGTTGCCGAGAGCTTGGTGCAGAGGCTTATTGCTGTTCACTTCCTGCTCCGTATCGTTTTGTTTTATGTTGAGTTAGTAATTGTAAAGGAGCGGCATTCCCGCGTTCCCAAGTCTTAATCTGCAAAAATATCTTCGAAA
>JBGZJM010000015.1:0-2732 GCA_041848845.1 Petrimonas sp.
GTTGACATGGTTTTGCTTTTATGTTTACATTCATTTTTTCATACCACTCTTCTTAAAAGACAGGGTGGCATATCCTTTATCTTCGGGTTTATAATCCAATAGTTCGCGTAATCGCCTCTCTAATCAAAAACACCACTACTCTGATCATTGCAATAAACAGGTAGAGAATAAATGTAATAACTATCACATATCCTATTTGGGTGAACATTTCGTACCAGGGTGTTTTGAAAGTAACAATGGAAAATATATTTATCAGGAATGCCAAGATAAAGCAGGAGGAAAAAATATATATTTCTTTCTTTAATCGTTTGGATGTTATGACTAAATCTTTCATCTTTGAATCGCTTCGTAAATAATAAGTTAGTATAGAAATAATCTCTTTAAGAAAACTTCATGTATGGAATTTTATATTCTTCCGGGAAATAGAGTTTTGTCCCTTTTTCGATGGCCTCGTTGCCCAAAAGGCATAATGTGGTGGCCTGATAGGCTTCCTCCACGATGTTTTGCCCTTTTTCGCCGGTAATGCATGCCTGACAGAATGCCGACAGTATCTCATCGGAACCGTCTTTCAGGGCGCCAATCATGGACAGACCGTCATTCACATGAAACTCTCCCTCTAGAATGTTGTGGGGAATGTATTTCTCCTTTGTTTCGGGACGCCAACTCGGGCCGGCAGCCGGTACGGAGGCATATATTTTATTTCCTATCTGCCCGATCAACTGTTCTATTCCTGATTTTCTACTGCCAGACTCTTCTTCCAGATAATAAATGCCGGTGGCAAGGTTCATTGTTCCCTTCTTTCCCAGAATCTGATCTTCCATGCCGTTGAATTTATTGGAAATAAGCGACTCGTAATTGATTTTGACCCCGTTATTGTAATGGTACACCAGGTTCACGCTGTCGTACACCTCCCTTCCATCCTTCCAATATACAATATCTCCCATTCCCATTACCGATTCGGGCACCCTGTCCATGGCCCAGCAGCACACTTCGAGCTGATGTGAGGCCAGCTCGGTCATCAGTCCGGCCGAATAGTCCCAATACAGCCGCCAGTTTATCCGGCGTTCCAGTTCGGGGGAAGGGACAGGCCGGCGCCAATCGTGATTGCGGAACCAATAACAGCGTTCTGCTACGATTTCGCTGATTAATCCCGAATGAATCATTTGCATCCCCCTGATGTATTTCTCGTCGAACATCCGCTGCATGCAGAAATACAACACGCGGTCCGTCGCCTGATAGGCGTCATATACGGTCTTACACTGCTCCATGGTGTGCGCCATCGCTTTCTCGCAATAGACATGTTTGCCCGCCTCCAAGGCTTCCAATGTCATGGGGGCATGAAGGTAGAGCGGAGTGGATATCACGACCCCGTCGATATCGGGCGATTCGAGCATCTTCCGGTAGTCGGTGTAGGTCTTGGCGGAGGGGCATATTTCGGATGCCGCCTTCAGATTTGGGGGATAAATGTCGCAAAGGGCCACGATCTCGGCATGCGGTATTGCCGACACGGCCTGAATGTTGTATTGCCCTCTTGAGCCGGTACCGATGAAACCGATCCGGGCCTTTTCGTTTTTTATCTCTCTTGCCTTGTCCGGAGTGAACGATTGCAGCCACGGGGTGGTTGCCAAAAGTGCGGCGCCACCAGAAATATAACCTAAATCTTTGATAAATTGCCGCAGGCTTGTATCCACTTCTTTTTTTGGTCTGTTTTTTGACATTTTCTGATAAATTGTTATACTTGTTGTTTGAATTGTAGAATCTCATAGGGACTGTTCTCTGTCCACCTCCCTTTTGTAAAATCGGGTATCTCGACCGTCGCCGACTGTTTGGCGACAGATAGTTCGCTTAACGGAGCTATCGCACTCCAGGCGGCGGCATCATATACGTCGATATCAACGGGCAATCCGTTTCTCAAACAATAAATCAACCTCCAATCCATGAGGAAGTCCATATTGCCGTGTCCCCCGATTTTTCCGGGCAGTAGCGCGGCCATTCCTGCAAGCAAAACAGGGTCGTACTCTTGCTCCAACTCTTTGAATTCTTCGTCCGAAATCCATTTATTGCCTCTGGCAATACGGGGAGGAAGCGGATATTTCTGAGCGAAAGCCTTTGTGCCGCTGATGGTATGTATGCGTGAGTACGGGCGGGGAGACGATATGTCGTGCTGCAACAGAATGGTCTGTCCCTTTTCCGTTTTGATGACCGATGTATTTATATTCCCGCGAAACGAAGCTCCGGTAAATTGCTGAAAATAGCTGTCTTTTTCCGACAAAATTTTGGCGGTAGCTCCCATCGAGAAATCGTTCGAAGACATGGATACCAAACGGTTCATTTTATTCCCCCTGTTGATATTCATTACCTGTGCTATAGGCCCTAATCCGTGTGTAGGATAGAGGTTGCCGTTGCGGGTCATGTTTTCTTCCAAATGCCAGTTGTTATCGGGTCTTCCTCTGTGAAAAAGGTTTTCGCATATATTGTGGATATAACCTCCCTCGCAATGGATAATTTCGCCGAAAAAGCCGTTTCGGGCTAAATTCAGAGTGAGTAACTCGAAAGAGTCGTAGCAGCAGTTCTCAAGCATCACACAATGCTTCTTTGTCTTCTCGGATGTCTGAACCAGTCTCCAACAATCTTCGACCGTTGTGGCCGCAGGAACTTCCAATGCGACATGTTTGCCGCACTCCATGCCGTAGATTCCCATGGGTGCATGCAGACTCCAGGGAGTGGCGACA
>JBGZJM010000016.1:0-3539 GCA_041848845.1 Petrimonas sp.
ACCAGCCTTTCCTGAACTGCTCACGGGTATATTTGACGCGCCCTTTCGCCGGGTCGGAAACCCAAATGTGCTTCTTGTCCGCCGCGTACACCACCACAAACGTGCATTTGATGGCCAGGGTACGCAGGCCGATGCTTTCGGCGCCGATGCTCAGGTCGAGCAACGAGACGCCTTCTTTGGTGATCCCGCAACGGTCGCGCAGGTACTGTAACGAGTAGAACTTCCCGAAATGCTTGGCGATGATCTTCAATGACGCGGGGCCGCAATCCTGCGAGTCCATCTGGTATTCCACGGGGAAACGGGTGAATAACATATCCTTGCCTTCTTATCGTTTATTATTTGTTGTTTATTTCTCAGTCTTCGCTTTCAGGTTGTCGAACAGCCGTTCGACAAGGCGTTTGCGTTTGGTGATGATCTCCACCGTCCCTTTCGACTCGAAGTCGAGCGGGAGGAATTTCCCGAAGTTGGTGGTTGCCCCCCCCGGGGAAATCGATCACCACCAGGTAGGCGTCGCTTGCTCCATTGGCCGTCTCTATCTTTTTGGTAATGCGCGAAACCGATTTCACAACACCTTTGAGCAACCCGTATTCGTCGTAGGGGTAATTGTTGATCTTCACGTTTGCCGTCTGCCCCGACTGCACGAAGCTGTTGTCGCGCCAGAAGCCGAGGTATTCCAGTTCCCCCTCCACCGGGCTGTATTGCAGGTAACGCTCCTTCCAGAGGCTCACGGCGTTGGACAGGGCATTTTTCTGGGTGACGAATTCGGAGTGGGCTTTTTCCCGGGTTTCAACCTCTTCGAGCCGGATGCGTTGGATCTCCATCAGGTTGCGGCTGATTTCCGATTGCTTCAATAAACGGCTGCTTTGCAGGTTCAGGAGGGATTCCTTTAACGACAGGTGTGATGCCCGTTGTTGTTGGTAATCCTGCTCGCTGATCACTTTTTTCTCCAGCAGGATGCTGTCTTGCCTCAAGCGGCATTCGGAGTCTTCCAGTATATGGGCTTTCAGTTTCAATTCCCCGTCAAGGTTTTCAATGACAAGCCTGTCGGAATTGACCTGGTGCCGCAGGTTTTGCCGCATGGTGGCGTAAATGTCGGAATTCATCAGCCTGTCGTATTGCAGGAAAGAAAGCATGAAGGCATTGTATGCGGAACTCACGTCGCCCAACAGCAATGAGTCGGGTAACGAACGATTCCCTTTTTCCAACAGGACAGGGTTGTTCAACAGGGAATCCACCCAAAGGACATGCCGGTAGTCGGCCCCGCTTTCGATATAGGAGATCACGGTTCCTTCCCCTATTTGTGTCTTATCCGGCTGTAAAAGGATCAGCCGCCCGCTGGTGTTGGCCACCAGCCGCACCGGTGCCGTGACGGCCGTTACCGATACCTGCCCGTCCACCGTGTCGGGGTATTTTATAAGGAAGCCCAGTAAAATGACAACTCCCATCAAAACACCCACACAAAGGGCTACCCATCTGGTCCAGTAGGTGGGCATCCGCTCGATGATGGACTGCACTTCTTCGGATCTTTCAGACATGGAGTCCGGTTGCCTGGGGATTACTGCGGGCAGATTCGGGGTCTCCTTGTCATTCGTATTACGTACAGTATTCTCTTTCATGCCCATGACTTCATTTTCATGTTTCTGCTTTTATCTCTAACGGTCTCGTTTATACTCTTTACTGCCGGATAATAATCCTCGTTGTTGCTTATCCTTGATCTGCATAAGCCCTTTCGTGTAAAAAGACGGGTACTGTTCAATATCGTGTAATGGGGAATTATCACGTATAAAGACCAATCCGTTGAATCGTTTCTTTATCGAACAGAAGAAAAATTGATTTGAATTTTTACGTTCTCTCGTGACGATCCTTATATTGGAAATACCCTCTGGCAATTTATCGGTGGGATAATAGAAATATGGGTTATCAACCTTCAGGGCCGAATACTCGAAACTGGCAGGGATAGGTGTTTGCAGGGTATCCGTAACGGTTTTGCTGAAAATCCCCGAATCGTCCTGGGTATATAGGCCTTCACCTGCCTGAAACCCGATTGAAAAATACTTATCCCCGTATTTACTGTAGATATAATTGCCCATGGATGGTTTCTCGACGACATCAAAGAAAAAATCACTCATTTTATTGGTATGTGAAGTATGGGCATGAATGACAGCCTTATCACCCTCCTTCACGTAGAGTTGGATAATTTTATCGGCCCTGCGCCCCATGTCTATTTCCCTTTCGTCGTTTTCCTCAAAAACTGTTCCTGTCCGGGTCGATTCTTCCAATAAAAACAACAAATATTCAAGGCCTTTTGTGTCCAGCACAGATTGTAACTGCGAATCACCCGATATCTGATCGATGACCCCCTTGTAATCATTAGCGTTCAATAGTTGCAGGTAAGGCTGCGAGCATTCCTCTCCAAGAAGCAACCTGAAATAGTCGTAAAAGAACAGGCAGGGCTGACCGAATGTATCAAACCCGAAAATATGCACGTTGGATTGTGATGTCTCATTATAGCTTCTGAGCCATTTTAAAAAATCGACAAACGAGCCTGCATCATCAAAATAGGCTCTCGTTTCCACTTCTATATCCGCTTCTATCTCTCCAGAAATCACCCCGTTTACATATAGATCCCATTTCAAGCACATATCGGGGGCACGTTCAAACAAAACTGCCTTGCAACTGTGTTCGGAAATTAAAGCCCTCATAAACTGGTAACAAGCCTCTTTGATATCCTGACTCCCGTGGGTGCATTCCCCCAATCCTATTATCTGTTTATCTTTTATCTCCGGTATTTTTAAAATCGCATTATCTTCGGATAACGATAATGGTGTCACATGATCCTCATTCAAATCGGTAGAGAAGCCTTCGTAAAAGTCCGTCAGCTCCATTGCATTGATATCCTTATCACCAATGGAAATCCTTATCCGGTCGATCCACGCATGCTGGTTCTCCTTCGGATGTTCGTCCCTGAATGCGATGATAATCCTCAGGGCTTTCTCTTGGCGTAGTGGAAAAGAGACCGATTTAATTTTCCATGAACAACTTTCAATGTATATGGAATCCGCAAATAAAACACACTCGTTTTCATCCAGCCCCCTGACTTCAAATTTCCAGTTCGCCATGTTCTCGCTTTTGCTGTTGATCGAGACAGTGCACGTATCCCCATATTTATATTGGGGCAGGGTTACCTTACGGGAAAAGTGCATCTCTTTCTTTTCGTCCCATCCTCCACTTCTCCCCCTTGTGCTTCGTGAGGATATCTTCAAGGGAAATTTTCTGTCGATAATTTCCGTACTGTCCATGGAAAACTTGATCATCCCGGCCTGGTTTGTCCAGTCTCCACGGTATGATCTGGCATAGCTTTCAAAACGGAGGTCATACGTATCCTCTACCGACTGTGGGAACAATCGGGGAGCCGGTAGAAAAATGCAAAAAAAGATCAGGACTATTTTACGTATTCTATGCATTTGAATTATCCAGTTTAATTTACGTCATCCTTACTTTCGGAAACACACAAGATGGTTCCACCTCTTCCATACCCC
>JBGZJM010000017.1:0-7065 GCA_041848845.1 Petrimonas sp.
GCCGTTACTGTACAGTTCGTATGTTTTTGGATCGTCCAGCGGAATGGTGTTGATGTCTATCTTGATGCCGTGCGTTGTTTCCGGGGTATTTCCTGATCGTCCAGGACTTTATCAACGCGGCACGTCAAATGGATGTTGCCGTCGGCCCGGGTCGTGGATCGGCCGCCGGATCGGCGGTGGCGTACTGCCTGGGAATCACCGATATCGATCCGCTGAAATACGACCTGCTGTTCGAGCGGTTCCTCAACCCGGACCGTATCTCAATGCCCGATATAGATATTGACTTCGACGACGAGGGGCGCGACAGAGTACTCCAATGGGTTACCGAGAAGTACGGGTTCGAGAAGGTCGCCCGCATCATCACCTACGGGACCATGGCTACAAAATCGTCTATCCGCGATGTGGCCCGCGTGCATAAACTGCCTCTGGCTGAAGCAGACCGGCTGGCGAAACTGGTTCCCGACAGGATTCCCAACGTGAAGAAAATAAACCTGAAGGAAGCCATTGAACACGTTCCGGAGCTCAAAGAAGCAGCCAACAACCCCGATCCGCTGGTGCGCGACACGCTCAAATACGCCGGGATGCTCGAAGGGAACGTGCGCAGTACAGGTGTACACGCCTGTGGCGTCATCATCGGACAAACCGACATCTCCGACATTGTCCCCATAAGCACCGCCGACGACAAGGAAACAAAGGAAAAGCTGCTTGTGACGCAATACGAAGGCTCCGTCATCGAGGAGACAGGTCTGATAAAGATGGACTTTCTTGGACTTAAAACCCTGACCATCATAAAGGATGCGCTCATAAACATCGAAACAACGCACGGCATCAAGATAGACATCAACACCATTCCGCTGGACGATCCAAAAACATACGAACTGTACAGTAACGGCCAAACCACCGGTACGTTCCAGTTCGAGTCAACCGGGATGCAGAAGTACCTGAAAGAACTTCACCCCAGCAAGTTTGAAGACCTGATCGCGATGAATGCCCTGTACCGTCCGGGGCCGATGGATTATATCCCTTCTTTTATCGCCCGCAAACAAGGGAAAGAGAAGATCGCGTACGATATTCCGGTGATGGAAAAATTCCTGGACGAGACCTACGGAATCACGGTTTACCAGGAGCAGGTGATGCTTTTGTCGCGACTGCTGGCCAATTTCACCCGGGGGCAATCGGACGAGTTGCGCAAAGCCATGGGCAAGAAGTTGGCGGACAAGATGGCGGCCTTGAAAGAAAAATTTATTTCCGGCGGGAAATCCAACGGTTACAAAGAGAGGGACCTGCAAAAAATATGGGCGGACTGGGAAAAATTTGCCCAATATGCTTTCAATAAATCGCATTCCACCTGTTACTCGTGGGTTGCCTACCAGACCGCCTGGCTGAAAGCGAACTACCCGTCGGAATACATGGCATCGGTGCTGTCCAACAACCTGAACAACATTACGGAAATCACCAAGTTTATGGACGAGTGCAAGGCCATGGGCATCAACGTCCTTTCGCCCGACATCAACGAATCGGTATTGAAATTTTCGGTGAACAAATCCGGCCATATCCGTTTCGGACTGGCTGCCATAAAAAGTGTCGGCCACGGAGCCGTGGAAAGCATACTGGAAGAAAGGACGAACAATGGCCCGTTTAAAGATGTGTTTGATTTTGTGGAGCGGGTGAATCTATCTTCGTGTAACAAGAAAAACATTGAATCACTGGCATTGGCTGGAGCTTTCGATTCGCTTCCCGGAGTAAAACGGGAGCATTTTCTTTCGGCAAACAGCAAAGGGGAGGATTTTCTGGAAACGCTTATCCGGTACGGGAACAGGTTTCAGCAAGACAAGTATCTATCCATGAATTCACTTTTTGGAGACGATACATCGTTTATGATCAGCCGCCCCGAACTGCCGAAAGTGGAAAAATTGTCCGACCTGGTACGATTGAATAAGGAACGGGAACTTATCGGAATTTATCTGTCGGCACATCCGCTGGATGATTATGAATTCATATTGAACTATGTTTGTACTTCCAGTTGCGCAATGCTACAGGACCTGAATCCGCTTAACGGCAAGGATGTCAGTTTCGGCGGCCTGGTTACCAGCGTAAGGGAAGGACAGACAAAGCGCGGAAGCCCCTACACGATCATGACCATAGAAGATTATACCGGCAGTTGTGAGCTGGCGTTTTTCGGCGACGACAGTGTAAACTTCGGGAGGTTCGCACGCCTCGGACTTTCCATTTACGTGACGGCCAGGATCCAATCCAAGCGGTTCCGTCAGGAAGAACTGGAAATAAAGGTCAGTTCCATCAACCTGCTTTCGGAAGTGAAAGACAAACTGGTTACCAAAATAACGCTTCAGCTCCCGATTACCGAACTGGACGACACGCTGGTTTCGGAATTATCGGCCCTGATGAAAAACAATTCGGGCCATTCGTTGTTATATTTCAACATTATCGGCGAAGCGTCCAACATGAACGTGCAGCTTTTTTCGCGTCCGTCTAAAATTCAGGTAAACAAACACCTGATAGACAACTTAAAAAATAATTTGAACATCGACTTCAAAATTAATTAATTCATGGTGCGAGAGATGTAATTCATAACTCAAACCTCATAACTCAAAATAACTATGGCATTACAAATTACAGACGCGACACTCAACGAAGTGTTGGCAACGGACAAACTGGTGGTTATCGATTTTTGGGCTGAATGGTGCGGACCCTGCAAGATGGTTGGTCCCATCATCGATCAGTTGAGTGAAGAATATAAAGACCGTGTGGTGGTAGGAAAAATAGATGTCGACAACAACGACGAAGCCACTTCGAAATACGGTATCCGCAATATCCCTACCGTCCTTTTCATCAAAAACGGCGAGGTGGTGGACAAGGTAGTGGGTGCCGGCGCCAAAAACCTTTTCTCCGAAAAAATAGAAAAAAATCTTTGATACCCTCACCCCGTTTTAAGACATCCATTCACGGAGCTCCCTTATAGGGGCTTCGTGTTTTTTTACAGGGCGGTGGACACAAAAAAAAGCGCCATATCCTTTTCAGATATGGCACCCATGTTATATTCTGTATACCAACAGGTATCAATAGCGATTGCTCACTACATCCCAATCGATGATTTTCCAGAGTTCCTTCAAGTGATCGGCCCGGCGATTCTGATAATCGAGATAGTAAGAGTGTTCCCAGACATCGAATCCCAAAATCGGCGTCAGACCTTTTGTCAAGGGGTTTCCGGCGTTAGCTTCCTTTTCGATCGACAATTTACCGCCGGCATCTTTCGCCAACCAAACCCATCCCGATCCGAAAACCGCGGCTCCGGCAGCGTTGAACTCCTCTTTGAATTTATCGAACGATCCGAATTGTGAGTTGATGGCTTCAGCCAACTTCCCCTTGGGTTCTCCGCCGCCATTCGGTTTGAACGACGTGAAGTAAATGTTGTGGTTAAGGGTTTGTCCCGCATTGTTAAAAATGGCTCCGTCACTCTTCTTTACGATGGTTTCCAGATCCGCGTCTTCAAACTCTGTTCCCACAATCAGCTTGTTAAGGTTGTCCACATAAGCCTGATGGTGTTTGCCATAATGGAGCTCAACGGTTGTTTTACTTATTACCGGCTCCAAGGCATCGGTTGCATAGGGTAATGCTACTTTTTCAAATTTCATAGTTTCTTTATTTTTTAAATTATTATTTTCGTTGTTGGTTGCTTTTGAATTGTTGCACGTGACCACTGACACTGCAAAAATTACTGCTAACACGGAATATTTCATTGCTTTCATAATTGAAAATTTGATTGTTCGTATCCTATTAACGAAACAAGCGCAAAAAATGTTCACGCTATTTAGAATGAAACTTAATAATCAGAATGGAAACACAATAAGAAAAACAGTCCGGTCATCATAAAACCCGGACTGAGAAACAAAATCAGCGTATCAATAAATTACGCTTATTCACGTTCACTATTATCTATGACTGGTTCGCCAAGATTCAGGTTGCGGGAACAGGAGGAAGTGAAAGATCGTCGTTGGCGTTCTTTGACTTGTCTTCACTCTGCAATATTTCCTGCGAACGGGAAATCCAGGGACGTTTTCCGAAAATCTGCTCCAGGTTCTCCGCGTAAATGATTTCCTTTTCAAGCAAGATCTGAGCCAGTTGATGATGTCCATCGGCATGCTTGAGCAGCAGTTCCTTGGCTCTTTCATATTGCTCGGCGATCATGGCTTTGGCTTCGGCATCGATCAGTTCCGCCGTATTTTCGCTAAACGGCTTCTGGAAAGTGTAGTCCTGTCCCGACGAATCGTAATAGCTCAGGTTCGGCATCTTGTCGCTCATCCCCAAATACGTTATCATGCCGTAGGCCTGTTTGGTCACACGTTCCAGGTCATTCATAGCGCCCGACGATATCTTGCCGATGAACACCTCTTCTGCCGCCCGTCCGCCAAGCAGAGCGCACATCTCGTCGAGCATCTGTTCCTTGGTGGTAATCTGCCGCTCTTCCGGGAGATACCACGCCGCGCCCAATGCTTTTCCGCGCGGCACAATAGTGACTTTAACCAGCGGATTGGCATGCTCCAGGAACCAGCTTAACGTGGCGTGTCCGGCTTCGTGGATAGCGATCGACTTTTTCTCATCTTGCGTGATGATTTTGTTTTTCTTCTCCAGTCCGCCGATAATCCGGTCAACGGCACTGATAAAATCTTCCCTTTCAACAAATTTCTTTTTGTTTCGGGCTGCTATAAGGGCGGCCTCGTTACAAACATTGGCAATGTCCGCGCCGGAGAACCCGGGTGTCTGGCGCGCCAGAAACTCCACATCCACCGATTCGTCAATTTTAATGGGACGCAGGTGAACCTTGAAAATCTCTTTCCGGTCATTCAGATCCGGCAACTCCACGTAGATCTGCCGGTCGAAACGGCCCGCCCGGAGCAAGGCTTTATCTAAGATATCCACCCGGTTGGTAGCGGCCAGAATAATCACGCCGCTGTTTGAACCAAAACCGTCCATCTCCGTGAGAAGTTGGTTCAGCGTATTTTCACGCTCATCGTTCGACCCAAAATTGACGTTCTTTCCCCGGGCACGTCCGACGGCGTCTATTTCATCAATAAAAACGATACACGGCGATTTTTCCTTAGCCTGACGGAACAGGTCGCGGACACGGGATGCCCCCACCCCAACAAACATTTCCACAAAATCGGAACCGGATATGGAAAAGAACGGAACGTTGGCTTCTCCGGCAACCGCTTTTGCCAGAAGAGTCTTCCCTGTTCCCGGAGGGCCTACCAGCAATGCGCCTTTCGGAATCTTTCCTCCCAGGTTGGTATAATTACCCGGATGCTTGAGAAACTCAACAATCTCCTGAACCTCTTCTTTTGCTTCGGAAAGCCCGGCCACATCCTTAAAAGTGACTTTCGGGCCGGCATCCTTATCGAAAAGCTGCGCTTTGGATTTTCCCACACTGAAGATACCACCGCCACCGCCTGCGGGACCGCCCTGCATGCGTCTCATCATCCATATCCAGAAAACAATGATCAGCAGAAAGGGCGCAAAGGTAAGCAGCATACCCCAAATCTCCGACGTGGTGTCGAAACGGACCTTTATATCGTACCTCTTTTCTTTTTTCACGGTATCAAGGAACTCCGAGACTCCTTGCGTGGAAGGGACGTTTACCTGTACAAACGGGTTGGCGCCAAACCGGCCTGCCTCTTCCCCAAAAACATGATTAACGGACTCGGAACGCACTTTGGCTTCGGCAATGTCTTTGTTGCTGTAGACAACGATGCTCTCGATCCGGTTATCGTTTACGTATTCCTGAAAATCCGACCAATCCACCTTTTTTAGGGTTTTGTTTTGCCCGAAAAACAACATTCCGATAAGCCCCATCGATAAAATGGCGTATATCCAGTAAACATTAAAGGGCTGATTGGGATTGGTGTTTCCCAATCCTCCGGGACGGACCGGCTTTTTGGGTTTATTATTATCTTGTCGATTTTGGTTGTTATTTTCCATTAACTGCTCCTGTGAAATTTTTGATGAATATATGTAACACTTCAGATGAAAATAAGTTTTAATCCAATGCCGGAACTTGCTCCAATGAGGCGTCTTCCCACAGATGATCGAGGTTGTAATAGTGTCGTAATTCGGGCACGAAAATATGTACGATAACCGTACCGTAATCCATACCGATCCATTCGGCACGTTGTTTTCCCTGAACCCTGACGGGGCTCTCCCGGGTATTCCTTTTCACCACCTCTTCTACCGATTCTGCCAATGCAGAAACCTGAGTAGGGGTATTTCCCTCACAAATGACAAAATAGTCGCAAATTGCTCCCGGAATTCCTTTCAATTGAATTTGAGTGATGTTCTTCCCTTTTTTCTCTTGTATCCCTTCAATGATGCTTTGTAATAACCTGTTATTTTCTTTCATTCGCTGTTTTAATGAGTTACGTATGCAAAGATAGTCGCTTTTTCACAATCACCTTATCTTTCATACACAAAAATAACAGCAAGAAGAGTGCCAATCTGCAAAAGCGGCAAATGCGCCGTTTAAAGAGCATGCCTGTGGCAAATCCGAACGGAATCCAACGCCGATTCGGGAGTACACTTGAGGGGTTGAACACCCTGTAAAACGCATTCGGCAAAATAACAGAGTTCGTTCGAAAAACCGTCGTTGGCATCATTCACTGAAACGGGCATGGTTTCGGTATCCGTAGTTACTTTCATATTGTGCGGGTCTTGCGATGAAAAGAAAACACTGGCATTCTCGAACCGGGCACTAAACCCCGCATGAAACGGATAACCGGCATGAAACGTATTGCCTCCGTCAATTTTGACAACGACATCCGAATCATTATACTTCCACAATGCGCTCACGTAGTCATGGGTGCTTAATTTTCCCGGCAAGCACCGGGCCTCTATCCGGTCGGGAACACCGCAAACCCATTGAGCAAAATCGATATCGTGAATAACCAAATCGAACAAAGCACCACCCGACGATCCAAACTCTTTTTGCCGCTCTTTCCATTGTCCCCAAATGGGCACACCCGAGAAACGCGACAACGCCAAGAACTCCAGGCAACC
>JBGZJM010000018.1:0-8664 GCA_041848845.1 Petrimonas sp.
AATCGCTGATTGACGTTTTCGGAGGAAACCTGGTGGAAGTCGTAATCGGAGGAGCCGCCCTGAACGCAGACGTGGAAAAATTCCTGCGAAAAATAAAATTTCCCTACACGGTCGGGTACGGGATGACCGAGTGCGGGCCGCTTATTTCTTACTCGTTCTGGACAGAATTCAAGGAACGATCGTGTGGAAAGGTAGTAGACAGGATGCAGGTTAAAATTGATTCGGATGACCCGCAAAACATTGTTGGTGAAATATTGACCAAAGGAGCAAATCTAATGCTCGGCTATTATAAAAACGAGGAAGCCACAAAAGCTGCCTTTACGGAAGACGGATGGCTCAGAACAGGCGATCTTGGGATATTGGATAAGGACAACGTCGTATTTATCAGGGGCAGGAACAAAAATATGATTCTCGGCCCTTCCGGGCAGAACATCTATCCCGAAGAAATCGAAGACAGGCTGAACAACTCTCCCCATATATTGGAGTCACTGGCAATAGAAGAAAAGGGCAAGATTGTCGCGCTTATCGTTCCCGATACAGAGGCGCTGAAGGCCGAAAGCATATTGCCCGAACAGTATGTTTCTGTCTTCGACGAGGAAATAAAGGAAATAAACGCGAAGCTTGCCAATTACAGCAAAATAGCTTCATTCAGGCTTCAGTCCGAGGAGTTTGAAAAAACGCCCAAGCGGAGCATCAAAAGGTTCAAATACCAGAAATAAACTACAGGGAAAACCTGTTTCCGGACTCGATAAACTCGTTGTACTTTTTCTCATTGAAGATGTAGTAAAACGCTCCTCTTTTGGAAGAAGATTTATCTTTTACCTCCAGCTTATCCAAGATGCCCATCGCTGCAATTTTCTTCCGGAAATTACGCTTGTCCACCGGCATCTGGTAGATGGCCTCCCACAGATCCTGCAAAGCGGGAAGCGTGAATTTTCCTTCAAAAAATTCAAAAATGATGGGTTGCAGGGAGACCTTATACCTCAACAACCTCAAAGCGTCATCCACCATAAGGTTATGATCGAAAATCAGCCGGGGAAGTTGGCGGATATTTACCCATTTGGCGTCGAAGGCTTTGGCCAGGCTCGTATCAAACTCCTCCAACCGCACCAAGGCATAATAGGCCACCGACACTACCCGGTCGCCCGGATCGCGCCCAATTTCACCATAGGCTCCCACCTGTTCCATATAAATACCTTTCTGCCGCGTGTACCGGAACAGGACTTTCTCCGCGGCTTTGTCAAGGCTTTCATTTTCGTCCATAAAGCCTCCCATAAGCGACCATTCTCCTTTGTTGGGTTCAAGCGGGCGACGGGTTAACAGGATATTGAGTTCCTGGTTTTTGAATCCGAAAATAATGCAATCTACCGCAACAAGAAATTTCGCATCGTGAGAATAAAATCCGGTGGGCATAATATTAGAAATTGAGAAGTTATGGATTAGGATTAACAGGCAAGGAAAAACAGCTTCGCCGATAAAAGCCGGAAGTCCGCGATATTACCGGCGAAGCGTAGTATTAAACTGCTTCAGCATTTACGTGCACCGTCGCTTATGACAACGTCGTACACCTTCGGTTCATGTCCGTATTTTTCTTTGAACTTCAGTTTAGCATCGGCTATGAACGAATCATACAATTGGTCTTTAACGAGATTGATGGTGCAGCCGCCAAAACCGCCGCCCATAACCCGAGAACCTGTAACACCGTGCTCTTTTGCCACATCATTCAGGAAATCGAGTTCTTCGCAGCTCACTTCGTAAAGTTTACTCATTCCGTGATGAGTTTCGTACATTTTCTCACCAACCGTTTCATAATCTCCGCGCTCCAGGGCATCGCTCACGTCTCTAACGCGTTGAGTCTCCTCTATTACGTACTCGGCACGCCTATAATCTTCTTCGGAGAGTTCGTTTTTGACTTCTTTCAGCATATCCAGGGTTGCATCGCGGAGGAACCTCACTTCGGGATGACGTTTGGCAATGGTTGCGGCAGCGTGTTCACACGATTCCCGGCGTTTGTTATACGCCGACGAAGCCAACTCGTGTTTCACAACGGTATCGAGCAACACCAGCTTATATCCTTCCGGATTAAACGGAAAGTACCGGTATTCCATCGTTTTTGTGTCGAGCCTTATCAAATGCCCTTTTTTGCCAAAAAGCGACGCAAACTGATCCATAATGCCACACTTCACCCCTACGTAGTTATGTTCGGTGGATTGTCCGACGCGTGCCAGCTCGAAGGTATCAATGCCCAGATTGAACATGTCGTTGAGAGCATATGCATAGGTGCTTTCCAGGGCGGCAGAGGACGACATGCCTGCTCCTAACGGGACATCTCCCGCAAATACGGTATCGAAACCGGCTATTTTTCCACCGCGTTTAATAATCTCACGGCATACGCCGAATATGTATTTTGCCCAGCCTTCTCTTGGCAGATCCTCTTCGTTGAGCCCGAACTCCGAACTTTCGTTCAAATCTATGGCATAAGCACGGATCTTTTCCGTTCCGTTTAACCGTATAGCCGCTATCATCCCCTTGTCGATAGCTCCGGGAAAAACAAAGCTCCCGTTGTAATCGGTATGCTCACCGATAAGGTTTACGCGTCCGGGAGACGCGTAAACTTCAGGTGTGTCGTTACCGAATTTTTCCTGATAAATTTTTAAAACCTGTTCTTTAGTCATGTTTTTATTGTTATTTCATGTGTTCACCGAAGTTTAGCCTATTGCCCGCCAAGGGATCATTCCACATCCGTGGTAGGAATGTCCTTGTTTACGTTTTTCGATCCGATCAACGCATAGTACAGCAGGTATGCCAAGCCGATAAAGATTACCCAGTAACTTGCAAGATAACCGCCCGAATCAGCTACAGCGCCTTGAATAGCCGGCAAGATACCTCCTCCGCAAACCAAGGTCATGAATATTCCCGAAGCGGCCGGCGTAAACTTGCCCAAACCTTCTACCGAAAGATTAAAAATACTGCCCCACATAATGGAGGTACAGATACCGATTATAACAATAAACATGGCATTAATAGGCACTTGTGCCATTCCAAAGGAAAGGGCGCCGGTGGCTGAGGTTTGAAGTGCCGGAATCGCCACCTGCGTAGTGGTGGGCGACAAGATCGCTGCCAGCACAAGGATTATCCCCACCAAAGAAACCGAGGTAAGCATTGTTTTACTGGATATCTTACTGCCCAAAGAGGCACCAAGCAGTCTTCCCAGTAACATTAAGAACCAGTAAGTTCCGGCGACAAACCCTGCCGTTGTTTTTCCAACCGGTGTATCGGATAACCATAAAATCAAGATACCGGGTGTTCCCACCTCAACACCCACATAAACAAAAATAGCGATGGCACCCAAGATGAAATGCCTGAATTTCACTGCACCGCTCATCAGGTTCTTTAGCGGTTCTTTTGTTTTCGTAGCATGAGGTTCAGGAATATTCACGATCAGCATCACCAAGAAAACAAGGGCAAATACACCCATAGCGATGTACATTACCGGAAATACGTCTTTTATGTTTGCTTTTGCCGTTTCACCGATCAAGATTCCCACAAAAGCCGGAGTAAAAGTGGCCATTACGGAGTTAAACGATCCTCCCACCTGTATAAGCTGGTTTCCCTTATTTCCCCCGCCTCCCAATGTGTTCAACATAGGGTTAACCACAATATTCAACAAGCACATGGAGAAACCGGCCACAAAAGCTCCGAGTAAGTAGATACCAAAAGCGGTCGTCTGGGAAGCGTGTCCGGAAAGAAACTGGATAAACACTCCCACAAAACCGATGGCAATGGCAATAAGGGCCGTTTTTTTATAACCCATGCGCTGCAGGAGTATCCCTCCCGGAATCCCCATAACGGCGTACGCGATGAAGTTTGCCATATTTCCCAGTAATCCCTGGAAATTGGAAGCTCCGAATTGTTCTTTTAATACTTGTCCCATCGGCGCCGCCAGGTTGGTCACGAATGCGATCATTCCAAACAGTGCGATCATCATGACGATGGGCACTATCCGGTTACTTTTCTGATTGGTTGTTGTATTCATACTTTTTGATATTAATAAAAATGTTAATTTATTTTGAGCAATGTCTTTTATATGAAAAATTTGTAAGTCGTTCTCGATTCAAACGTATCTCCCTGTTTTAAAACTACCGAAGGATATTCGGGCTTATTTATACTGTCGGGGAAGTGCTGCGTTTCAAAACACACCGCAGAACGTTCGGGATAACGGTGTCCGTTCTTCGCAGAAAACCCGCCCGTCATCCAGTTCCCCGTATACACCTGTACGCCGGGCTCTGTGGTAAACATTTCCATTTTAATTCCGGTTTTGGGCGATTCACAAATGCCAACGTACGAATATTCATTCTCGCTTTGCTTGTTCAGCACGAAAGTGTGATCGTATCCTTTTCCGAAACGAAGTTGTTCGAAATCGTCGTTAATCCGTTCCCCAATGGCATGAGGAGTTGTAAAATCCATCGGGGTACCCTTCACGGGCTCCGCAGCCCCGTACGGAATGGCTGTTGCATCGGCAGGCAGATAGGTATCTGCATTCAACGTCAGCACGTGATCGCCAATGTACGGATCTCCTTCACCCGAAAGATTGAAATAGGAATGGTTGGTGAGGTTCAGGATGGTGGTTTTGTCGGTCGCCGCCCTGTAAGAAATATCGAGGGCATTGTCGTCCGTAAGGGTGTATGTAACGTATACGTCCAGGTTTCCGGGAAAACCTTCCTCTCCATCTACCGATAAATAGTGTAGTTCGATGCTGTTTTCCGAAATGTTTACCACGTTCCAGACAACAGCGTTAAATCCTTTTAGGCCTCCGTGAAGTGAATTGGGTCCGTTGTTAACGGCAAGTTCGTACTCTTTATCTTCCAACGTGAACTTACCGCAGGCGATCCGGTTGGCTGTCCTGCCACAAACAGCCCCGAAGTAGGGTTCTTCCGAGGTCAGGTATTCTTCGATGGAGGAATGGCCCAATACAATATCCGTGAGGGTTCCGCTTTTATCGGGAACCATCAACGAAACAATTTTTGCACCGTAATTGGTGATGGTAATCTCGCTTCCCGGTTTATTGGTCAGGACGTATAAGCCGGTTTGCCCTCCATCGAGCTCTTTCGCGAACGCGCCTGATAGCAAACCGGACTTGCTATACCTATTATCCATGTTTTTGAGGTTTTAAAAATAAGATGGTGATGAAGATTGGATCTTTCTTTGAAAATTCGTGTAAAAATAACACATTTTTAATTTATTCGGCAAATTTAAAATTGTGTTATAAAACATATTTTTAGCCATAAAATCCTTTTTTGAGGAATACACTTCCGTTAAAAATTTATAATCGTCTGATTTTTTGCTTATTAAGCATGCAAATCAGGCATAATTTTTGTTTTTTTAGTTACCATTACTTTGTCGATTTTATTGCCGTCGACATCCACCACCTCAAACGTCGTATTTTCATACGTGAAAACATCCCCCACTTGCGGAATCTTGTTGATGTTGGACAACACAAATCCGGCAACGGTGGAATAATCGATCTCTTCGAAGTCGATGATAAAATCGTCAATAAAATTGGCCAGCACCTCTATGGGTGCCTCACCGTTGATCAACGCGGAGTTCTCGTTGCGCATAAAAACATCGGGTTCCTCTATCTCATTCTCGTCAGGGATCGAACCCACCAGGTTTTCGATAATGTCGTGCAACGTAATAATCCCATCCAGGCTTCCGTATTCGTCCACTACAACAGCGAAAAACTTGTGGTGTTGGCGAAACTGCTCCAGTACCTTTCTTGCGCGGAGAGTGGAAGGGATTATCAAGGGTTCGTGAACCAGTTTATGGATATCGATCTCTCCTTCCCTGTACAGTTCCGAAAGCAATTCCTTCATGGTTACAATACCCACAAACTCATCCAGTGTCTTGTTGCAAACGAGCACCCTTCCGTGCCTGGTTTGCAACAGAGCGGCAATTACTTCTTCTTTTTCTTTTGAAATGTCCACCCACTCCACATCTGTCCTGTGAGTCATCAGATGACGGGCACGTTTATCGGAAAAATAGAAAACCTGTTCATGAATGATGTTCTCTTCCCTTTCTATAACTCCTTCTTTTGATGCCGTCTTCAGCATGGCCCGAAGCTCCATTTCCGAAACCACGTCATCCTTGGGTTTCAGTCCGATAAGTTTGTTGAACAAACCGGTGGAAAGGGCCAGAAACCGGACGAAGGGGTAAAAAATGACGCTGACAAAATGTATGGGCCTGGAAACGGCCACAGCCACTTTCTCGGCACTGTTCAACGCAACGGTCTTGGGCACCAGCTCCCCGATAACTATTGACAAATAGGTGATGGCCACTACTACAACCACCATGGATATTGTTTCCGCGTATGGCGCGCTCCAGGCAAACCGATCGAAAAAGGGCGTCAGGTGAACGGAAAGTGTGGCTCCTCCATAGGCTCCGTTTACGATTCCGATAAGCGTGATTCCCACTTGCACTGAAGACAAGAAGCTATCGGGATCGGATTGCAGTTTCAATGCTTTTTCCGCTCCTTTGTTCCCTTTTTTCCGCTCCGTTTCGAGTTTGGTTTTTTTTGCCGATACCACGGCGATTTCCGACATGGCAAAAAAACCGTTGAGGATAATCAGAAAGAATATGATGAGTACATCAGCCATCTTGTCTACCACAATGGCGACGGATAAACTTTCTCGTCCGTGAGTTCTTGCAATTTCTTGACTACCCCGGGACGGTCTTCGGCATAAGTCACCCCGAACCACCTGGAAGGCGTATCCAGCACCTTTACGGTAGAGACCCCATTCACGATAAGGTGGTTGACCAGTAATGGGATAAAGTATTCCGCTTTTATGTTTTCTGCGTTTTCTTTTAAAAAATGCACGAAATAATCGTCCGAATGGTCGAAATAATCGGGGGTAAAGCCCCACATGTTCATGGATACCGGTGTATTGTCGTCAATTGCTATCCAGTTCCCGTCTTCATCGCGGTAACAGACCGTGCCGTCCATACGCTTTACCTGAGTGCGCTCAACAACTCCCGTCAGGTTTCCGTTTTCGCCGGTTTCGCACACACCGCGGGCTACCGTTCCGCTTTCCGAAAGCGTGTTTCCTACCCGGTAACCAACCATACAGTATTTATTTTCCGAATTACCCAATGTCTCCAGGTAACCGGCCAGCACGCCGAAGCTCTCACGGCCGTAGAAGTCGTCGGCATTGATTACGGCAAACGGCTCCCGGATCACTTCTTTGCCCATCATCACCGCATGATTGGTTCCCCACGGTTTTACACGGCCTTCGGGGACGGTAAATCCTCCGGGAAGGGCGTCCAGTTCCTGAAAAACAAGTTCTACGGGGATTTTCTTCTCGTATTTTTTAACGATCTTTTCCCTGAAATCTTCTTCAAACGACCGGCGAATAACAAACACGAGTTTCCCGAATCCGGCATTCACCGCGTCGAAAATGGAATAATCCATAATGGTTTCACCGTTCGGTCCCACGCCGTCCAACTGTTTCAAGCCGCCGTAACGGCTGCCCATCCCGGCAGCCAATACAAATAATGTTGGTTTCATTGATGTAATTTATTATTGATACGTTTTCCCAATGCGCAAATTTAAGGAAAAAGATTGACGAAAAACAGCATATACGGAAAAGATTATTAACAAATGCCGATTTCTTTTTACCGCCGGAACCAGGCAATAAACAAGAATGCGGTTATTGTGAAATTGGAGAACCTCCTGAAGAAAGCATGACGCGAAGAAAAGAAACGCGTTGCCACGAAACGCGCCTTGAGTTCCGTTCAGAAAAGGCCCGACAACAAAAAACAGCTATCGGGAGAAAAAAGGCGCGGATCGGGAAATTTTTGAGAATGCTCAACAAAGCCTGTTTCAGTGAACGTTCTCATTGGTCAACGCGTTCCACAACACGTCGTCGGGCGGCGGCGCCGCCACTTCTATCTTTTCTTTCGAGACCGGATGGTCAAACGCTATCTTCCGCGCATGGAGGCTGATGCTCCCATCCGGGGTGGAGCGCTCGGCACCGTATTTCAGGTCCCCTTTTATCGGACTTCCGATCTTCGATAACTGACAACGGATCTGATGATGCCGGCCTGTTTCCAGCTCAACCTCCAGTAAATTGTAGTTTTGCGATTGCGCGATCACCTTGTAGTGCAAGACCGACTTCTTCGTGTTGGGTTTCTCCACATCATGTGCCGTGGATTTATTGGTCCGCTCGTTTTTAATCAGATAATGCGTCAGCGTGGCTTCGGTTTTCTCCGGAAGTTTTTTCACAATTGCCCAATAGGTTTTGTCGACCTCATTGTTTTTGAACATCGCATTCAACCGGGACAACGCTTTGCTTGTTTTGGCAAAAACCACCACTCCGCTCGTCGGCCGGTCCAGGCGGTGCGTCACCCCGCAGAACACGTTCCCGGGCTTGTTATACTTCACCTTCAGGTATTCTTTCACCCGTTCGGAAAGGGGTTTGTCTCCGGTTTTATCGCCCTGCACAATCTCCCCCGGAGCCTTGTTAACAATGATAATATGGTTGTCTTCGTATAAAACGGTCATCCTGTTTTACATGTTCATTCCTCCACACACGTGAATGACCTGTCCGCTCACATACGAAGAGAGTTCCGATGCAAGGAAAACGGCCGTATTCGCAACATCATCGGGAG
>JBGZJM010000019.1:0-7346 GCA_041848845.1 Petrimonas sp.
AAAGCTCCTTTCCGTGAAAAGTACACATTTACCACCTTCAATCATAAAGAAGCTCCTGGAGTTCAAGTGCGCAATAATTTTTTCTATACGGCTTTTGATCCGGTTTGGGCAGCAAGAAACAAAATGAACGGAAGGTTATCTTCAAATCCGATAGATCAGCCTGGCGGATGCGAAAGTTATTGGGGGGTGCACACTTTTTACCAATTTATTCCGCCCGATGAGTTCTTTAATGAGCATCCTGAATATTTCAGCTTGATAAATGGAGTGCGTACTGCAAATAATCCGAATTGGGGAAACCGCGGACAGCTTTGTTTGAGTAATCCTGATGTCCTGAGAATAGTTACGGAAAGGGTGAAAAAAGCAATGCGGGAAAATCCTGATCATTTAATTTATTCTGTTTCGCAGAATGATTGGTCAAATCCGTGTCAATGTGACAAATGTGAAGAACTTGTGAGAAAATATGGAGGAAAACAATCCGGAATTTTAATTTGGTTCGTCAATCAGGTTGCCGAAGTTATTGAGAAAGAGTTTCCTGACAAATATATCGGTACGCTGGCATATCAATATACACGCTCTGCTCCACAAAATATAAAGCCCCGCAGGAATGTGGTGATTCGATTGTGTCCAATAGAAGCCTGTGTTGCCCATCCTTTAGAAACTTGCCCTCACAATAAAGCATTCCTGCGAGACATGAAGGATTGGGTATCCATATCTCCCAAACTTTACATTTGGGATTATGTTGTAAATTTTGCACGATATATTATGCCTTATCCTAACTTCAGTGTGTTGCAACCCAATATCAAAACTTTTGCAAAAAACAAAGCAATAGGCATTATGGAGCAAGGTTCTTATCAGGCGCGTGGGGGTGAATTCCAGGAATTAAAATCATATTTGATTTCCAGATTATTATGGAATCCCGATTGCAATGTAGTCGAAATAATAGATGACTTTATGTATGGGTACTATGGGAGATCGGGGCAATATATCCGGCAATATTTCGATTTAGTCCAAAGCCTGGTTAATCCTGATACACATATATTTATCGGATTGGAAGCTGATAATCCTATTTTTTCTGACGATTTTGTAAGGCAATCGATAAAGATCCTGACCAAGGCCATCAAAGTAGCGGATAACGATATACTCTTAAAGAGAGTTGAATTGGCCATGGCTCCTGTTCTGTACCTAAAATGCAGGAGAACACCTGTTGTCGCAAGAAATGACGGAACTTTTAATAAGTTTCTTAAAATAATGGAGGAAGAAAAAATAGATATTTTGGCAGAATATGATGAAAATTTAGATACATTCAAGGAGTATGTTCTTTCTGCCCGGTAGAATATCGTTTTTCCTCTGATTTTCATTGCTATAAGAAGTAATCTCTAACAGATGTTCCGATGATAAAAAAATTTCCCCTTGTTTTTTCTTTATTGTTAATTGGCTGTGCGTACAATAACAAGAATGTCTCCGATTGTCAAACCTACATTGAAGCCACAATTCCGGTAAACATCAAATCGGACTGGAACGCACTGCCTGATGGATTACAGGCAGCTGTCGGGAGTATTAACAGAAGATACGAAAAACATGAAATTCCTGATGTTCAATTGTCTAAAGAGTGGTTGGGAACAGCTTGGAGAGGAGAACGTGTTTCGCTCCAACTAGTGTTGTGGAGTAAAAATAATGTGGACAACATACAATGCGAAATCTCAGATTTCAGGGGAACGAACGGGTTAAGACTTTCGAAAGAAATCGCAAAACCTCATTTTGTACGTTATGTAGTTACAGATGAGTATGCCGATGGATGTGGTGAGCGTAAGCCTGAACATTTCGCATCTTCATTAAGTGCTGACGTGCTTGACAATATAGGTTGTTTCGATATGCAATCTCGCACATCCCGCCCGATATGGATAACGGTGGATATACCTGTGGATGCACAAGCCGGAATTTATACCTCTTCGGTGAAGATATGTGGTAGCGGGAAAGAAATGCAAGCAGTGCTTGAGTTATTACATGAAACGGCTCCCGATTTAAGTGTTGCTTTGGCTGACAATCATCATGGCTATAAATTGTATCCCGATCAAATCTGGAATTTATGTGTAGCACAAGGAACGAAGATTGATAATAAAGACAGGGAATACCGGAAGGAGAAAGGTCTTATTACTACTTGGTATGTTTGTTGCGGACAGGAATTTCCGAATGTTTTCACATTCTCTGATCCGGCTGAGGCAACCTTTATTGCGTGGAATACTTTGGCTGCCGGATTTGATGGTTTTCTGCGTTGGGCATATAACAGTTGGGTGAAAGATCCCCTTGTTGATTCCCGGTTTCGTAACTGGCCGGCAGGAGACACCTTTATTGTATATCCTGGTGGTCGTAGCTCTATCCGTTTTGAACGACTTCGTGAAGGGATTCAGGATGCAGAAAAAATCCGTATTTTACGAGAGGAATATCAAAATAAGGGATCCATTCAGGCAAAAGAAAAACTTGATTCATTAAACAAAATGGTGGAACGTTTTAATATCACAGAAAAGACTGCAAACATAGAACAAATGCTCTCACAAGGTAAGGAATTATTGATGAATCTTTCCAAATAGGATTTTATTATGCTGTATCCTCATTTTCCCACCGTAATACTAACCACACAATAATAATGAGGTAGCCGCAATCTCGATAAGGTTAAAGATGACATGGTGCAATGTCGGCTTGCCTATGGCGAAAAATTCGAAAGTTGATTGATGTTTCGTTTGTCATTGGCAATAATTGATCAGAATCCCGTTTTCTTCCTTACTTTTAATTCCCCATCCAGGAAAAACTGCTGGCCTTTTTGGGTTTTCAGTGTCAGGGTTCTTGCCCCGTAGCGTAAATGCAACTTTTCCCCTTGGTCGGAGCGAACGCTGACGTGGTTAAGTTTACCGGCTTTCCAGTCGATATCCACCTCAAAGCCGCCGCGTGCCCGCAGCCCTTTTACAGAGCCTTCAGGTATTGCCGACGGGAGCGATGGGAGAAGGTGCAATTCGAATCCTCCGTCTGGGGTGCGGACATGGCTTTGAATCAACATCTCTGCGATGGCGGCGGTGGCGCCGAAATTCCCGTCGATTTGGAACGGAGGATGTGTGTCGAACAGGTTCGGGAGGGTTTTGGAACCCAACAATACCGACAATAGCCTGTAAGCATGATTTCCGTCATGAAGCCGGTTCCACATGTTTATTTTCCAGGCGAGGCTCCAGCCGGTTCCGTCGTCGCCGCGGGCAATAAGTGTTTTGCGCGCGGCCTCGGCCAGGTCGGGCGTTCCGGTGACTGAAATCTGGTTTCCGGGATGCAGTGCAAACAAGTGTGATGTATGGCGGTGATGGGGTTCTACTTCCTTATAGTCTTCCGCCCATTCCATTATACGTCCGGTTTCTTTACTGATTCGTGTCGGGGCCAGCTGTTTCAATGCTTGCGTACACCGGCTGCGGAAATTCTTATCTACACCCAGTATTTTACTTGCTTCAATGCAATTTGTAAGCAAATCATGAATGATCTGCAGATCCATGGTGGCGCCATAGGTAAAGACCGCACGTTCACCGTTGGGCAATATAAAAGCGTTTTCAGGAGAATAGGAGGGGTTTGTTACCTGTTTCCCGGCGAAAGCCGTACCTTCGGGAGCGGTTATCAAAAAGTCGAGAATAAACTCTGCGGCGCCTTTCATCAGCGGATAACCCCGTTTTGCAAGAAAACTTTTATCCCGTGTGTGGCAGTAATGTTCCCAGGGATGTTGTGCCAGCCAGGCAGCACCCATCGGCCATACGCCCTGAGGGCCGTCGGCCGGGGCAGAAAATCCCCACGCATCGGTAAGGTGATGCACTACCCAGCCCCTGGCTCCGTAAATGACTTCGGCGCTGCGCCGGCCGAAAGGGACGAGGGCTTCGCAAAGATCGAATAAGGGGAGGTGCATTTCCGGCAAATTGGTAATTTCAGCAGGCCAATAATTCATCTGTAGATTTATGTTGGTGTGATAATCGGCATTCCAGGGTGGATTCATTTGCCATGCCCACAATCCCTGCAGGTTTGCCGGCATGCTCCCCGGCCGGGAACTGGAGATAAGCAGGTAGCGGCCAAACTGGAAATAGGTTTCCACCAGATTGGCGTTGGGTTGTCCTGTCCTCTTCGCTTCCCTTAATTGTTGATCGGTAGGGAGGGTCGATTCCGGACCGAGGTCGAGGGCGACCCGGTTGAAATAAGCCTGATGGTCAGCTATGTGAGCCGATCTCAACATTTCGTAGGGTTTAGAGGACGCTTTGTTGATCGCTTCGAGGCAGGTCTGTTCGGGATTACCCGGAAAGGTGGTCTGCCCGAGGTTGTCTAACCCCGGATAATCGGTAGCGCCTGCAACATAAAGTGTCAATGAGTTGGCTTCAGCTACGGACATGATGTTGCCGTTGAAACCGATTGTTCCTCCATCGGTAATGGCTTTTACCTGTGCTGCAAAACTTATTCCGCGTGCATTTCCTTTTGTGTCTTTTATGGGAAGCCGGCCTTTCAAAAGCAGTGTGTTCGATTCCGACCCATGTTTTTTGCATTCTGCATCCTGCTGGCGACGCAAAGTAAATGATGCATCAATTTTTCCTCCATTCGTCGAGGTGAAACGGACTACCATAACCCCATCTGTTGCCGAGACGAAGTTTTCACGGATATACTCTTTACCCTCAAACGTGTATTTTATTGTTGCGATGGCTGTCGATAGGTCGAGGCTGCGAAGGTAGTTATCTGCCCGTTCATGAGGAGTGTCGAACCATAATTCGCCCAATGACTGGTAGGGCTTCACACCTTTCGGGATGCCCATCATTTTTTTTCCGGCCAACTGCACGGCTTCGTTGTTTTTGTTCTCGAAAATAAGCCGTTGAACTTCGGGTAAAGCCCGTACTCCTTCGGGATTATTGGGGTCGAGCGAGTAACCGTCCCACAAAGAACTTTCATTAAGTTGAATCCTTTCATCAGCCACGCCTCCAAAGACCATCGCTCCCAAACGTCCGTTGCCCAACGGTAAGGCTTCCTCCCATACTTTGGCCGATTCACGGTACCAGAGAACATTGCGCCCTTCCGGTTTGGAGGCTTTACCCGAAAACGATGTGCGATCGGTCCATGCGGCACTGATGTTGTCGGTTCGCAAACTGGCTTTCATAGATCCGGTTTTTCCGGATTGAGAAAAAACAGCAACGCACGAGAAAAGTAGAGGCAAGATTAATGATCTGATTTTCATATTTGAGTTTTCTTTATGTTTGATAAATCCCAAAAAGGGCAGGTATTAATAAATGTAGCCCTGTACAAAATTTGTGTAATTGGGAAGCAGTTGTCTTTAGCGTTGAAACTGAATTTCAAAGATAGTTAAAATTTGATTTAAAATATATCTCAAGTTATTAATTCGCTTTGTCCATTTCTTCAAGAATTTACTTTAATTTTTATATAAACGTTTTTTGGATACTACCGCTTTGCCCTCTCCGGAAGTAAATGGCTTGCCAGTACGTATTATTACATTTCCGGGATGTGAGACAGGAGTGAAGTAACAAACGGTTTTTCCGGTTATTTTTTCACTACGGTGAGTATTCCATTGTCCACACCCGCTGAAAGATCGATCGTGAAGAGGTAGGCGGAACCTGTTTCCAGCGTGGTGCCGGACGTAAGTCCCAGATTCCCGTTGTCGCGGCCGTTGCTCCCGTTGCCCACGAAAACGATGTCACTATCGGTGGAGAGGCTTTGGCTGCCGAATTCCCCGCCCCAATCCTTCTGGTGGAAGAACTTGAAGTTGATTTGCGAGGCGTTCACCGTTTCACCGGCCACCAGGGTCAGCCGGTACTTTTTGTTTCCCACGGGAGCCATGCAGAGTGCGTTGGGTGGTGTCCAGCCCACATGGTTGGAGATGTAGGAGGGTTTCCCCACCTGATCGCCGATGACCCATACGGCTCCGGTACCGTCGGGTTGGAGCGAGGCATAGTTGGCACCCGACAGCGCTTCCACCCTCAACCAGTTCAGCACCAGGTTTGCCGTTACGCGGTATCTCCCGCTGACGGGCAGGAAGGTTATCTTGTCCCCCTCTGCCACAAAGTAGTCCGGATCAATCCACCAGTCCGTCATGCCTTCAAAGGCAATTTCACCTCCCTGCGTGAGATCGATATCGATCCGGTAGTTGTCTTTGTCCACCATGCTCATCTTTTGCCCGTTCAGCACCAGTTCGAAGAAGGGACCGGTTTCAAATGTCCTTGCGTTGAACGTCACGCTGTAGGTGCCGCCCACGGGGCTTACGTAGGGAATCTCGCTCCTGCTCCCCTCGACAACGGCTGCTACGCCCTCATCCCAGCCAAATACCATCTCTCGTCCCTTCTCGTCCACCACCGGGGTTTTGATATAGGCCGGCAACTCGGTGGAAGGGAAGGCTTCCGTGGCCGCATACTCATCCGGCCGACCGGTGGGAAGCATGGGATAGGACGCATTGGGGGTCACCAGGATAAGGTAAGGATAGGGAGCCAGTTCTACCGGGACATCAAAGCTCCGGGAAGCTTTTTTCAGGGTGGTATTCACCAGGACGAGCTCGAGCGTGGCGGTTCCATCGGGTATGCCTTTCCTGTAGGGCACCTCTATGGTGCCGGAATAGGTTCCGTTCTCTTTTGTGCGGATGGTTGTCCTGGAGACTTCTTCCTCACCGTAATAGAGGATGGCCGTCAGCGTGGAGAGCGGTACATCGTCATTGACCGTTACCTCGAACGGCAGAAGGTCTCCAAAATGCACATCGGCAAACTGGTTCTCGATCTGTATGGTTGGGTTCCCTTCCTGCCGTGGCTCCACCACTTCGTTGGAGCAGGAAATCAGGAGAGAGGAAACCGCGATTATGAAAAGCCGTTGTTTTATTTTCTTTGTGTTCATAGGGTTGCAGTTTTTTATTTTCTCCATCGGCACGTGGAACAACGGTCGGAACCTCGAGAACCGCCTGATCGACGACATGAGGGAGGTGGCGCTGGGCACGGTGAACAACTGGAGCAAGGGGGTCATCGTCTGGAACCTGATGCTCGACACCGACCGCGGCCCCAACCGTGAAGGCGGGTGCCAGACCTGTTACGGAGCCGTCGACATTGATCGCTCCAACTACTCCACCATCACCCGCAATTCGCATTACTACATCGTGGGGCATCTGTCATCGGTGGTAAAGCCGGGAGCAGTACGCATCGGCACCTCGGGATTTTCAGATTCCGGCTTCCACCATTCCGCATTTGAAAACAGCGACGGCACCTACGCCGTGGTGCTGCTCAACAGTACTGCCGCGAACAAGGTGATCACCCTTGACGACGGAAAAAATCACTTCGCCTATGACGTGCCGG
>JBGZJM010000020.1:0-2579 GCA_041848845.1 Petrimonas sp.
GAGTACCGGCCGTGCCGTCGAACACATAATCGGTAGAGATATGAATTATTTTTGCACCCGACCTGGCCAGGTTTTCCGCACCGGCGCAATTGATCCCGTACGCCACTTCCTCATCGGTTTCAGCCTTGTCAACAGCCGTATAGGCTGCACAGTTGATAACGTACTCAATGGAGTATTCCGAAACAAAGTGCTGTACTTGCCCCGCATCGGTAATATCCAGCACATCCGCGTCGGTATAGATAAACCGGAAGGGGGAATTTGTTTTTTCCGCCAGTTGTTTCAATTCTTGTCCCAGCTGTCCGTTTGCTCCGGTGACCAAAACATTTTTTTGCACCAGTCCGTAAAAGACGGCCTGTTTCCGGGTGACGGTTTCCGTTCCGCCAAGATGTTTGTTTGATCCTGTGTAGATAGCCATTCTTCGAGTTTACATTTTACAATTTGCAGCTACCCCGTCTCACAACTGAAAACTGATAACTTTTTACTAAATTTGTACAAAAGTACTACGAAAATGGCAAATTTCCACATAATTGAGACAGGTTATTTCCGGGCGGATGGCGGTGCCATGTTTGGCCCCATACCCAAAAGATACTGGCACAAACGGTATCCGGGCAACCACAACAACATGTGCCTGATGGCAATGCGATGCCTCTTCATTGAAACCGGGCGACATAAAATCCTGGTTGATTGCGGGGCGGGCGACAAGCAACTGAACAAGCTGAAGTTCTACCAGCCGCACAATTTGAAAGACCTGAGGACAGAAATCGGAAAAATCGGCTATTCGCCCGATGAAGTAACCGATGTTGTACTTACCCACCTCCACTTCGATCACTGCGGCGGAGGAACGGTTTTTAACGGGAAACGGGAGGTTGTCCCCGCTTTTCCCCGGGCCACTTACTGGCTGAGCCGGGCGCAATGGGATAATTACCGGAACCCGATGCTTTACGAAGCCGCTTCTTTTTTTCCCGAAAACATCGAACCTGTTTTCGAGACAGGACAACTCCGGCTGATCGAATCGGGAGAACCGCTCTGTGAAAACGTAACCCTCAAGCTCTACGATGGACATACGCCCGGACAGATAGTCCTCTTTTTCGATAATGCGGGAGAAAGAATCGTTTTCCCCGCGGACGTCGTTCCCACTTCGGCGCATCTGCCGCTCGGCTGGTTATCGGCCTACGACAACAATGCCGCACTGGCCATGGAAGAGAAAAAACGTTTTCTGGACGAAGCGAAAGCCCAAAATGCAACACTCATTTTTTTTCACGATGCATACACGAAGATGATGAAAAACAGTCCTTGTTTTTCAACTTCATCAACTTGCCATCCATGGCCGAAACATACAGTTCGTTATTATCCGTGGGTAAAATCATATTGATAAGCCCGTTCGAAATCCGGTATTTCCACAAAAAGGCTCCGTCAGAGGCACGATAAGCGTAGATCAAACCTTTGTCGGTAGGCGAGTAAACGATACCGTTTTTCTCCACCACGGGCGAGGGCGCAAGTTCGTACCCCATATCTTCTCCCGACGAAATCCATTTGATTTCTCGTTCGGGGACGGTGGCGTCAACGGCAAGAATTTTTCCATCCATGGTTTTAGCATATACGGTTTTGCCGTCTTCCGAAATGCCAATGGATTCGCGGACACGATTTTCGGGGTCGTTATGCCGCCAGACAACTTCGCCTGTCTGTTCGTTTAACACGGTCATAAACCTGTCCGGGGAAACCAGATACACGCGCGAATGTGTGATTACGGGGACTACTTGTGCGGGGGAAAACATCCGGTTAGACTGTCCGTTATGCCAAATCCATCGCGATTTACCGGTTTGGGTATCCAAGGCGTAAAATTCGTTTCCCCAACTCCCGAAAAAAAGAACTCCGTCTTTCACTTGCGGACGGGTTACCACGAAGTTCCTTACGCTATCGAACTGCCAAACCGGTTTTCCGGTATTCACGTTCCAAGCCCGGCAATGGCCATCCGATCCGGCAACCATTACTTTTTCGTTATCCACAGCGGGAGACCCGACTACCGCGTTGTCGTTTTTCAATTTATGTTGTATCCGGCCGTTTTTCACACTCAACCCATAGAGGTACGAATCGGAAGATGCACACCACACCGTATTCTGATAAACGATCGGGGTAGAGTAGATTTTTCCGCCGGTCTTATAGGTCCACACCGTTTTCCCATTCGTCGCGTCGGCAACCTTAATCTCACCGGAAGTATTCGTATAAATCAGCCTATCGCCCATAAGATACATTCCGCTTCCCATATCGCTTTTTTCCTGAACACTCCATATTTCCACAACAGACGGATGATTCCGGTTGATTGAATAATCGGGACGTGGAGGATTACTTTCCCAACGAGGCCGCCCGGTTACGGAATACGCGATCCACGGCTCTTTTGTTTCGCCGGACACTATCCGTTCCCTAAAATAAATGGAATCTGCCGTAACAGTGATAATATTGTAACCTCCGAATTCCTGGTTCGCCCGAAGATTGGAGCGGCACATCGCCGCATGAGCTCCTTCGAAATTCATTGCACGGTTGTTGTGTCCGTGCCCGCAAAGCATCAGTTGTACGTTATA
>JBGZJM010000021.1:0-3844 GCA_041848845.1 Petrimonas sp.
GCTGGTACGATTTCGGGATGGGGGCTTTGGGCGACTGGGGCGCGCATATCATCGATACGGCCCACGAGTTTCTTGATCTGGGCCTGCCGGAAGAGGTGAATCCGGTAAAGCTCTCCAGGCACAACGATTACTTCTTTCCGATGTCGAGCACGATCGAATTTAAATTCCCGGAACGCGGGAAAATGCCGCCCGTTGTCATAACGTGGTACGACGGGGTGGATAACATTCCTCCCGTTCCGGAAGGTTACGGTGTTTCGGAACTTGATCCGAATATTCCCAGCGTTGGAGGCGGAAAAATTCAACCGGCCAAACTGAATCCGGGGAAGGAAATTTACAGTAAAAGCCTGATCTTTAAAGGCGGATCGCACGGAAGTACGTTAAGCATTATTCCGGATGAGAAAGCCCGGGAGATGGAGAAGAAGCTTCCCGTTGTTCCGAAAAGTCCGTCGAACCATTTCGCCAATTTCCTGCTGGCCTGTCAGGGAGAGGAGAAAACACGCTCGCCCTTCGAGGTCGCCGGCCCGCTGAGCCAGGTGTTCTGTCTGGGGGTGGCGGCACAACGGCTGAACCGGAAAATTGTCTTTGACCGGACAACAAAACGGGTGGTCAATGATGTTTTCGCCGATGCTTTTCTGACAGGAGCACCGCCGCGCAAAGGATGGGAAGATTTTTATAAGATTTAAAACACATGCAAATGAAAAAATTTTTGTTCACACTGTTTTCCGCGCTTATTGTTATGGCCGCTTCGGCTCAGGAAGCCAAGTGGCAGGAACTTTTCAACGGAAGAACCCTGAAAGGCTGGACCAAACTGAACGGAACGGCCGAATATAAAGTTCAGGAGAAGGCCATTGTGGGTGTCTCAAAAAGCGGAACGCCAAATACCTTTTTGGCCACCAATAAAATGTATGACGACTTTATCCTGGAATTCGACTTTAAGGTGGACGACGGACTGAACTCCGGAGTTCAGTTCAGGAGCAACAGCCTGAAAGAGTATCAAAACGGACGCGTGCACGGGTATCAGTTCGAGATCGACCCTTCCGACAGGGCGTGGACGGGAGGCATTTACGATGAGGCTCGCAGAGGCTGGCTATATCCGGCGAACTATAATCCAATCGGACAGAAAGCCTTCAAACACAACGAATGGAACAAGGCTCGCATCGAAGCAATCGGCAGCTCTATCCGCACGTGGGTAAATGGAGTGCCCGTTTCCGATTTATTGGATGACGTAACCCAGTCGGGCTTTATCGCCTTACAGGTACATGCGATAAACAACAAGGAGCTTGAAGGCAAAACGGTTTCCTGGAGGAACATCCGCATCCTGACCCAGGATCTCGATAAGTTCAAGTCGCGTGAAAACACAGACGGAATAGAACAAATGAATACCATTGCCAATACCATTTCCGAGCGCGAAGCCCGTGAAGGATGGAAACTGTTGTGGGACGGAAAAACAACCGGCGGATGGCGCGGGGCAAAACTCGATAATTTTCCCGAAAAAGGCTGGTCAATCGATAACGGAATCCTCAAAGTTCACAAAAGCGACGGAGGGGAATCCACGAACGGTGGCGATATTGTAACCACCCGTCCCTACAAGAACTTCATGTTGAAAGTGGATTTCAAGATTACCGAAGGCGCCAACAGCGGCATCAAGTATTTTGTGGATACCAACCTGAACAAGGGCGCGGGTTCAGCCATCGGCTGCGAATTTCAAATACTGGATGACAAGAAACATCCCGATGCCAAATTGGGTGTTGCCGGAAACAGGACACTCGGCTCGCTTTACGACTTGATTGCAGCCCCCGATAACAAACCTTTCAGGCCCGGGTTCTTTAACACGGCCATGGTGGTTGTGAAGGGAAATCATGTGGAACACTGGTTGAACGGAGTCAAAATCATTGAATACGAACGCAACAACCAGATGTGGAATGCATTGGTGAACTACAGCAAGTACAAGGACTGGCCGAATTTCGGAAATGCGGAAGAGGGACTGCTCCTGTTGCAGGATCACGGCGATGAGGTCTGGTTCCAGAACATAAAGATCAAAGAACTTGAATAGCAATATCATGGATCGAAGAAATTTTCTCAAGAAATCGGCCGTTACGGCTACCGGCCTAAGCCTGACCCCATTAATGGGGAAATCCTACTCCTCCGTTTTCGGACAATCGGCGCCCGGGAATACGATCAAAATCGGACTCATCGGCTGCCGTAACCAGGGATGGGCCAACTTGAAGACTTTTCTTGACTACCCCGGGACCGAATGCGTCTCCTTGTGTGACGTGGACGACCAGTGGCTCCATCAACGGGCTGCCGACGTGGAAAAAATAACCGGAAAAAAACCGCCTCAGCAGGTTAAGGATTGGCGCCGGGTGATCGACAACAAAGATATAGACATGGTGATTATCGGCACGCCGGATCATTGGCACTGCCTTCAGTTGGTGGCCGCCTGCGAAGCCGGAAAAGACCTCTATGTGGAAAAGCCGCTTGCCAATACCATGGAGGAGTGTGACCTGATGGTGCGAGCTGCCCGGAAGTATAACCGGATCGTACAGGTGGGACAATGGCAGCGCAGCGATCCTCACTGGGACGAGGCGGCCGCGTATGTGCGGGGCGGTAAGTTGGGGCGTGTGAGAACCGTTAAGGTCTGGGCCTACCAGACCAGCAAATGGACGTTGTCGGTGGTGCCCGATTCGGCACCTCCCGCCGGAGTGGACTACGACATGTGGCTGGGCCCTGCGCCGAAGCGAACGTACAACCAGAACCGGTTCCACTATAACTTCCGCTTCTTCTGGGATTACGCCGGCGGATTGATGGCCGATTGGGGAGTGCATTTGCTGGACTATGCCCTGAAGGGGATGAATGCCGGATTGCCGTCGTATGTATACGGTGCCGGCGGAAAGTTCGGTTATCCCGATGATGCCATGGAGACGCCCGACACGCTTATGGCGACCTATAAATATCCCGGTTTCAACATTGTCTGGGATCACGCCTGCGGCATTGGTCATGGATTGTTCGGGCTTCGCGAAGGGGTCGCCTTCTTCGGAGAGAACGGTACGCTTGTCCTAACCCGGCAAGGATGGGAGGTGATGCCCGAACAGGGGGTTAACAGCCGCAATTTCCCTTATTGTTATCCTTGCGACAACGAGCGGAAGCCCAACACACCGAGAATGGAGGCGGTAGAGAAAAAAACCGGCGGAGGGAAAGGATTGTACCTGCATGCGGGGAACATGCTGGAATGCATGCGTTCACGCCGGTTGCCCAACGCCGATATCGCGATAGGGGCGGAAGTAGCCAAGTTGAGCCATATGGCCAATATTTCTTGTAGAGTTGGATCAGCGTTACACTGGGATAACGAGACCGGCACTTTCGATCATTCCGAAGCGAACCGGCTGGCTAAAGCCCATTACAGGGAACCCTGGAAGTTGCCCGAACTCTGAGAAGAAAGAAGAACAGGATTTAGAATGAGAAGACGAGGATGCTTGCTTGTGTATTTTGTGCTGGCGATTTTCTGCACATATGCGCAAAACAAACCCACGGGTTTGATGACGGATTTGTTGAAAAATACCGACGTGGACTCAGCTATTGAACCCGTTCAGACAGCCAAAATCCTCTCGGAGTACCCGTCGTTCGGCTGGATTGTTCCCGACAACGGGAAGAATACGATACAATCCGGTTACAGGATTATTGTGTCGGATTCGTTACGCCTTATTCAAGAAGGCGAAGGAAATGTGTGGGACAGCGGAACGGTGAGTTCCGGCAGGTCCGTTTCCGTGATGTACCGGGGCAGGCCGTTGCAGCCACGAAAGGTGTATTACTGGAGAGTTAAGGTGACAACCGGTAACGGGGGAGA
>JBGZJM010000022.1:0-2928 GCA_041848845.1 Petrimonas sp.
AGGTCCGTTAAACGCTAAAAGTGTTTTGCAGATTAACAAAAAGAATGAGGACGCCCAATGACCCTTTTTCTCTACGATAAAACCTTCGACGGCCTTCTCTCCTGTGTGTTCTTTGCTTATGAACAGAAGAAATTCCCCGGCCTTATCCTTGCGGATTCCGATTCGAAACCGCTTTTTATCGATGAGCAGTATCGTGTAATTACCGAAAAGGAAAAATCGCTGCGCGTGTGGAAGGCGCTGGAAAAAAAACTTTCGAGAATCGCGAGGAACATGATGTTGAGCGTTTGGCTGTCGGAACTGCCCGGGACCGAGATGTTGCTGTTCCGCTACATTCGTAAGAACATCGACCATCCGGAGGGTGTCGAAATGAATTTTGGCGACGATGATGTGCTCCGTATCAAGGAAATCGCGCAAAAAGTGGCTAAAGAGGCCGAACATCTCCGGCAATTCGTGCGGTTTCAGGAAACGGCCGATGGCGTGTTTTTCGCACCCGTATCACCCCGGTACAATGTACTGTCGCTTATCGTTTCGCATTTCAGAAACCGCTATGCCAATCAGTCGTGGATGATTTACGACACAAACCGAAACATCGGATTGTATTACGACCTGTACTCGGTAACAGAGGTCTCTTTCTCGCAAAAAGAGTTGCCGGAATTGAAAAAAGGCCGCTTGAACGACGAAAAACTATCGGAGGACGAGGCTTTGTTCCGGGAAATGTGGAAAGAATATTTTAAAAGCACGACTATTAAGGAGCGCATCAATCTGAAACTTCAACGGCAGCACATGCCGCAGCGGTATTGGAAATATTTGACGGAGATGCAATAAGAAACCGTCTGACCGGATGCCGGTCTGACGGTTTGAAAAAGTTTCCCGGATTTTTTCTTACTTGTTTTTCAACAAATCGCGGATTTCGGTAAGCAGTGTCTCCTCTTTGGTAGGAGCGGGAGGAGCAGCGGGCTCTTCGGCTTTCTTGCGGCTCATCTTGTTCATCGCTTTGATGACGAAGAAGATGGAAACGCCGATGATGAGAAAATCGACAACCGTTTGAATAAAATTCCCATAGTTCCATGTAATCGCGGGTACTTCGGCACCGGCGGCATCGACGGCAGCCTGTTTAAGTACCACTTTCATGTTTGTGAAATCGGTGCTCCCCAGCAGCGTGGAGATAGGCGGCATTAAAATGTCGTTAACAAAAGATGTTACGATTTTACCGAACGCGGCTCCGATAACAATACCCACAGCCATGTCAACCACGTTCCCGCGCATCAAAAATTCTTTGAGTTCTTTTCCTAAAGCCATTTTTTCTTGCAATTAAAAGTTAATGTTTTCTATATTCTCAATTTCCCCTAACGGTGGATTTCTACTTCAACTCACAAAGAAAATAAAAAAATGTGAATATTCTAATGTTATCGATAAAATTCACTTCTTATCAGTGGAAAAGTTCGGCAATCATGCACCGGGCAGAACCGCCGCCGTTGGTTTCGATAGTGGTAAGCTCGGGCGAAAGAATTCTGTTATAGGTCGAAATAACCTTTTCCTGCTGCATCGTCAGCGACTTCCGGGCGGCAGCCGACATGATCATCAGGGGAGCTCCGTTCCTGCTCTTTAGCTCCAGCATGTTCCCGGCAAAATGTTCCACCTGATCGAACGATATTTCAACAATAACTTTTCCGGTTGCAGCCAGTTTCGAAGCCACTTTTTCGCGTTCTTCGGGATTTCTTATCGATTCGAGGCACACAATGGCCACTTGTGTCCCCACTTCCATCATGACGTTGGTATGATAAATAAGGTTTCCGTTTTTGTCGACAGCGTCGAAAACCACCGCATCGAAATTCATCCGTGAACAAAAATCAGCCAGCACTTTTTCCGACGACCGCGGGGAGCGGCAGCAGTAGGCAATCCGTTTGTCGCGGTCGAAGATCATGCTCCCCGTACCTTCCAGAAACTCGCCTTTCTCCTCCCACGGTGTGAGATCGACAAGCTTGGTGTGGTTCATCTTCCGGCGCAGGAAATCCAGCACGTGTGGCTTCCTCTCCCGGCGGCGGTTTTCGGCAAACAGGGGGTAAAGAACCAGCTCCCCCGACAGGTGAGAGGAGAACCAGTTGTTGGGAAAAAGCGAGTCGGGCGTCCAGGGTTCTTCCGTATCCTGCATCACAAACACTTCCACGTCGTTTCTCCGGAGCAGATTCACGAAGGCATCAAACTCCTCCAGCGCTTTTTCCGACACTCCTCCCTGCCCTGTCTTTTGCTGGAAATAGTTGTTTTTTGCCGTTTCTTCGTTAAAATCGAACCGGGCCGGACGGACCATCAATATCCTTGACGTTGTTTGCATAACAATAATAAGATTGAATTAGGTTGAAGCAGATTGACTGAGATTGATTAAGGACGGTTTCAATCTTTCTCAATCTCAATCAATCTATTTACTCCAACATTTTAATTGAATCCTTAATAATTTCAATCGCTTCCCTGATTTCTTCTTCCGTGATTACCAACGGGGGGGCAAAGCGGATGATGTGCCGGTGAGTAGGTTTTGCCAACAAGCCGTTTTCGGCCATCTTCAGACAAATATCCCAGGCTTCCCTGCCGTTGTGGGGCTCTATGACAATGGCATTGAGCAATCCTTTTCCCCGGATTTGTTTGACAAACGGACTGTCAAGCTTACTCATTTCGTTGCGAAAGATTTCTCCCAGGTATCCGGCTTTTTCCGCCAGCTTTTCTTCCTCTACCACTTCCAGCGCCGCGGTGGCCACTTTGCAGGCGATGGGAAATCCTCCGAAAGTAGATCCGTGTTGCCCGGGTTTAATGGTCATCATGATCCCGTCGTCGGCGAGCACGGCAGAAACCGGCATAACGCCTCCGGAAACGGCTTTGACCAGAATAACGATGTAGGGACGGATTCCCTCGTGGTCACAGCACAACAGTTTGCCC
>JBGZJM010000023.1:0-10490 GCA_041848845.1 Petrimonas sp.
CGGTGTACCGGTTTTGGCAGATAAAACTTTCGCCGAGCTTGACTTCTCAGCCATCGAGGTTTTGGTGCTTCCCGGCGGAATGCCCGGAGCAAAGAACCTCAACGAGCACGAAGCACTGAAGAGAAAGATACAGGAACATGCCGAAAAAGGCAGGGTTGTGGCTGCCATTTGCGCTGCCCCGATGGTATTGGGTGGATTGGGACTCCTGGACGGGAAAAAAGCGACCTGCTACCCCGGTTTTGAACCTGAACTGATCGGAGCCAAAGTAACCGGCGACAACGTGAGTGTCGACAAAAACATCGTCACCGGAAAAGGGCCGGGCCTTGTTTTCGAGTTTGCTCTGGAGCTGGTGGAAACCATTGCCGGCGCAGGAACAAGAAAAGAAGTCCGGGAAGGATTGCTTCTCTGATCTTCTGCTGGCCTGTCCTCACTTGCGGAAAGTTGGTATTTTCCTAAAAATTGCGGGTGCAAAGAATTGGTTATTAACAAAAAACCGACTATCTTTGCACCGTTTTTTTCGACAATATAATGTCTAACGTATTTAATTATTAATTTTTCAAACAACAAATGACTGACAATTTAAAAAATGTGGCTCCCATAGAGGAATTCGACTGGGATGCCTACGCAAAAGGTGACGTCTACTCCAAAGAAAACAAAGAAAAACTTACCGAAAGCTACGACAACACGCTGAGCAAGATCAGCGACAAAGAAGTGGTAACCGGCACGGTAACCTCCATGAACAAACGCGAAGTGGTTGTAAACATCGGTTTCAAATCTGACGGCGTGGTATCGATGAACGAATTCCGCTACAACCCGGAACTGAAAGTTGGCGACGAAGTAGAGGTTTACATCGAAAGCCAGGAAGACAAAAAAGGACAGCTTATCCTTTCTCACAAAAAGGCACGCGCTTCACGCTCTTGGGATCGCGTAAACGCAGCGTTGGAAAACAACGAAGTCATCAAGGGTTACATCAAATGCCGCACAAAAGGCGGCATGATTGTTGACGTATTCGGTATCGAAGCGTTCCTTCCGGGTTCGCAAATCGATGTGAAACCTATCCGCGATTACGATATCTTCGTTGACAAAACCATGGAATTCAAGGTGGTTAAGATCAATCCCGAATTCAAAAACGTGGTTGTTTCGCACAAAGCCCTTATTGAAGAAGAGCTGGAACAACAGAAAAAAGAAATTATTTCGAAACTCGAAAAAGGACAGGTACTCGAAGGGGTGGTTAAAAACGTTACTTCATACGGTGTATTTGTCGACCTTGGCGGCGTCGACGGCCTGATCCACATTACCGACCTTTCCTGGGGACGCATCCAGCATCCGGACGAAGTGGTCAAACTGGACGATAAGATCAACGTGGTCATTCTCGACTTTGACGACGACAAAAAGCGTATCGCCCTTGGATTGAAACAACTGACCCCGCATCCGTGGGATGCCATGGACGATAGCCTGAAAGTGGGTGATATCGTTAAAGGAAAAGTGGTGGTTATTGCCGATTACGGCGCATTTGTTGAAGTCGCACCGGGCGTGGAAGGATTGATCCACGTATCGGAAATGAGCTGGACACAACACCTGCATAGCGCACAAGACTTTATGAAAGTGGGCGACGAGGTAGAAGCCGTTATCCTGACACTCGACCGCGAGGAAAGAAAAATGTCGCTCGGGGTAAAACAACTCAAACCCGACCCGTGGGACAACATCGAAGAGAAATATCCGGTGGGAAGTACCCACACGGCAACCGTTCGGAACTTCACCAACTTCGGGGCTTTCGTTGAAATTGAAGAAGGTGTTGAGGGATTGATCCATATATCCGATTTGTCCTGGACGAAAAAAGTCAAACATCCCAGCGAAGTTACCGAAATCGGTGCTCCTATCAAAGTTCAGGTTCTGGAGATAGACAAGGAAAACCGTCGTTTGAGCCTTGGACACAAACAACTGGAAGAAAATCCGTGGGATGTATTCGAAACCATCTTCACAGCCGGATCGGTTCACGAAGGTACGGTTCTGGAGTTTGTTGACAAAGGCGCGGTTATCGCATTGCCTTACGGCGTAGAAGGTTTTGCTACTCCGAAACACCTGGTAAAAGAAGACGGCTCACAGGCTCAAGTGGACGAAAAACTGGAATTTAAAGTTATCGAGTTCAATAAAGATGCCAAACGCATTATCGTTTCGCACAGCCGCATTCACGAGGACGCTCAAGGAGGAGGTTCCGACGAAAGCAGAAAAGGCAAACGTTCGGGCAAGAAGGAAAACCAATCATCAACTGCGGCAATTCCCGTAATGGAAAAAACCACATTGGGCGATATCGAAGAACTCGCTGCCCTGAAAGAAAAACTCGACAACCAAAAGGTGGCGGCCTTCAAGAAAGAAGCCAAGGCTAAAAAAGAAGAGGAATCAAAAGCTGCTGCCGAAGCAGAAGTGAAGGGCGAACCTAAAACTACAACAGAATCAGAAGAGACCGTTGACAATAAAACCGAAGAGGCTAAGAGCGAAGAATAAAATTCTCTTCCTCGTATATCGACACGAAAAAAAGCTGTCCGTTTACCGGACAGCTTTTTTATTGTTATCACTCTTTATATATCCTGAGAGAAAAAGTGACGCTAGCCGGCTCTCCGGTTATATCCTTGTGGTAGTTGATTTTCACTTGGACATCTTTGTATTTTTCATCCTGAAAAGAGATCGCTTCGCGTACTGAGCTCAACTTTATGGCAGCTTCTTCTTTTACCTCCTTCTCGGTGGTTGAGGCTGCCGTTCCCCTTTTTCTCAAGCGAAATTCAAAAGTCAATCCGCTGTTTGTCTCACCCTCCTTTGGGCTAACGAGATAGAGCTGAGGGTCAACCACCTCACCTTCTTTCTTTTTCCACCCATATTGAACAATGAGGTAGTCGCCGAACAATCCCGCTATGGGAAAGTAGGTGATTGCTCCGAAATAGGAGACAGGCACAACGGGATCGGGAACCTCCCCCCCCGTCTGTAGCGGAGCACCCAACGGCACCGCCTCCACCTGCGATGTTACGGCGTTATGCACGTTTGCGTTTTCAGCGGCCATCCCGTTCGGGGTGCTCCACGTCCAGGTAATCCGGTACCATCTGTTAATCTCACTTTTAGCTTTGATTTCGGCAGAGGTCATGGCGAAGTTGCCGTTATAAGCCATCTGCAGACCATCCTGCCGGGTAATGTAGAAGAATTCCTCCTGTCCGGAAAAACTGCTGTCCCCTGCCTTTAAACAGGAGGTGAAAAACAGAATCACGCTCAACGACGTGAAAAATAAAATCAATTTTCTCATACACATAATTATTTGTTAATTAAAAATCATTAGAAATCAAATCGGATCCCGGCATTCAAATCGAGAACGATTTTCTTGTCGGAATATATCGTTTTATATGCGTAGTTTTTCGCATCAAAGTAATAAGTCCCGCCCACCTTGCCGTACACATTAAATCCTCCGTAAACAGGATAGAACACCCCTACCCCCGCATTAACCGAGATCTGGGGATTCTTCTGACTGATTTTCGTGGTAACCACTCCCTGGGACATGCTGTTCAGTTCGGTGGAAACATTTTGTCCCGTACTCCTGAACTCCCCGTAAACGTCTTTT
Organism: Petrimonas sp.; assembly: GCA_041848845.1. Classification (GTDB taxonomy): domain Bacteria; phylum Bacteroidota; class Bacteroidia; order Bacteroidales; family Dysgonomonadaceae; genus Petrimonas. The sequence goes on from JBGZJM010000023.1 coordinate 3,605, forward strand.
TCCACCATTCCTCCGAAGGATGCAAACAAACCCAGCCTGCCTATGTTCGCGAAGTTATAATTTAGATTGACTGGAATACCTAAATAATGAAAATGTTGTGTCTCCTGATTTTGAAAATCGATACTGGTGTTCTTAGCCCGTGAAAACAGATAGGTATAAACCAGTCCGGTTTCAACGGATAACCGGTCGACAACGGTTTTGGAAACGGTGATGCCGAACGAAACCGGCTGATCGTGTTCCATTTCGGCTACGTTATCGGCAATACTCCGGGTGTTGAAAGGGATATTGTTGTAATCAGCATACATCTTATCCGATCCCGTTAATCCGGAATAAAGACCATCTCCGTTTTCGGATGGCTTGACCGCACTGGCACTGCGCAAAGTCATGGGGCTATTAACGGTTTTCTGCGAAGAGGTAAGCCCTCCTTTTGCGTTCAGAGCCAACATGATGGGTTTACCCTTCTTCTCTTCAAGCGCCAAACCTTCAAAGACTGTTGCTTTTCCGGCATTCTCAAACTCCTGAACAAGCCGGTCGATCTCTTCCTGACTGGGTTGAACCACCCGCCTCTCTTGTGGATGAATTATTCTTTTCCCCATTGCCTCGACCTTAACTTCAACAGTTTGTTCAGCAATCACTATCTTTTCCGGAGTTTGTTCCAGGCCTGTGTTTGCAGACAAGCCCTTTTCTTTTCTTTTGGCGTGCCCGGCCACCAAAGCCTCCCGTTTTTGAAGAGAGTACCCAGTCTGGCCGTCCTTGTCACTTTCTTTCTTTGTTGTTTCAGTTTTTGCCGTTTGAGCATCCTGTGTATCCATGCTTCCTGTTTTTCTTTCAGGAGCCGTCTTCCCGGTGAGAACAGGGAGATCGGATCCGATCGGATGAGGCGAATTTAAAAAGAACAAACTTCCCAGTATTAAAGCCACAGTAGCTGCCGCAGAGCCGACATACCAGTTGCGGCGGACAATTCTCGCCCGCCTAATGGCATTCAGCGACTGCTCCACCTTCTCCCAGCCATCAGGGGGAACAGGAGCTTCAAAATCGCTAAAAACCGACTTCAATTGTTCTTTAAATATGTCTTTTTGGTTCATAGAATTCTATACGTACTTCTTTTTCAACATGGAACGCACTTTCTTTTGTAAAAAGGTCTTGGCTCTGAAATACTGCGACCGGGAAGCGTTCTCCGTTATCCCCAACATGGCAGCGATCTCCTTATGAGGTATATCTTCAAAAATCACCAAGTTAAACACCGTCCTGTAGCCTTCTGGCATCTCACGGATGATATCCAGGAGTTCTTGCCGCGGAATATCGCCCACTTCAAGAAAGTCATCCTCAGGAGTATCCCAAAAGTCTGAATTGTCTTTTCCGTAATCGTTTAAAAAGTTGAACTTTTTTTTCTCCTGCCGGTAATTCTCGAGAGCCAGATTCACGAAAATCTTGCGCAACCAACCTTCAAAAGAACCCTTGCCCGAATAGGAGCGAATTTGTGTAAAAACCTGCAGAAATCCGTCGTGTAACACATCACGGGCGGTTTCATTGTCCTGACAATAACGCAGGCACACAGCCATCATTTTCGGAGCATACAACTCATATAATGCCTTTTGAGCATTACGGTTCTGCTTCTTACATGCTGCTATCAACTGCGAATCATCCATGCTTATCGCTTACATAAGTAAAGATGGAAAAAAGGAAAAAACGTTGCACGGTTTATCCATTTTTTCCTATCCTTTATATTTTTTTAACCATTACGGTTTTTTTCGTGTTCTTTTGTTCTCGAAACAATTTATCGGGTACAAAACCCCGGTCGCGGCAATAATAAATTATCTTACAAGTATAAAGAAACTAAATTGGATTTGTTTTCAATTGCAATATAATTCTTTTTTCTCTATTTTTGTGCTTATAATCAATTTAGAACACAAATTTATGAAAGATTTCTTTAAAATGATGTTTGCGTCAGCATTGGGTTTCATCATCGCGAGTTTTATTTTTTCGCTTATTTCAATGCTGGTCATGTTTGCCATGATGGGCTCGATCATGGGTTCTTTCGGCCAACAGGAATCATTCGTATTGCAAAATAACTCCGTTTTAAATCTAAGGCTTGAAGGCGCCATACAGGAACGCATTGCAGAAAGCGACCCTTTTACCGGCCTGGTAGGCGGAGTACCATCCGTCATGGGCATGAACGACATCATCGGAGCTATCCGAAAAGCAAAAAATAACGACAAAATAAAAGGTATTTATCTGGACACACGTCTTTTCGCAGCTTCCACCGCCACATTGGCAGAAATACGGCAAGAACTGGAGGATTTTAAAGGAAGTGGCAAGTTTATCGTCGCATATGCCGACACATATACTCAAAGCGGCTATTACCTGGCTTCCGTTGCCGACAAGGTGGCCATCAATCCTCAGGGAATGGTCGATGTTCACGGAATTGCTTCAGTGCCGTTGTTTTATAAAGACGCGTTGCAGAAACTCGGCATAGAAATGCAACTGTTTAAAGTGGGCACTTATAAATCTTTTGCAGAGCCTTTTACCCAAACCGAAATGAGTGAAGCCAACCGGGAACAGGTGAGCTCGTTCATTACCGATATCTGGAACACCATGAAGGCCGATATGGCTGTATCCAGAAATATGGAAACTATGCAAATAGACTCGATCGCCAACCTATTTCCGATGCTCAGGAAAACCGACTTCCTGCTCTCCCGAAATTTAGTCGACACCGTCCTCTACGAAAGTGAAATGAAAAATTATGTCCGGGAACTTCTCGGGATCGATGCCGACGCTAAAATCCCGTCGGCAACGGTCGCGCAAATGAAGTCGCTAAAAACGCCGGCCATCCGGAAATCGACTAACTCCATCGCCTTGTTGTACGCCTCGGGAAGTATTGCATCCGGCAACAGGCCTAACGGCATTCAAGATAAATATTTCGTAAACGAGATTGAAAAACTTCGAAAAGACGACGACATTAAAGCGGTTGTTTTTCGCATCAATTCGGGTGGCGGAAGCGCCTATGCCTCGGAACAAATCTGGAAAGCTATTTCCGACCTGAAGTCGGAAAAACCGGTAGTTGTTTCCATGGGCGACATGGCCGCCTCGGGCGGCTACTATATCGCGTGCAACGCGGATAAGATCGTGGCTCAGCCCACCACCATCACGGGTTCCATCGGTATTTTCGGGATGTTTCCCAATTTTAGCGGCACACTCGATAAGCTGGGTATTGATACGGACGTGGTTAAAACCAACGAATTCTCCGATTTCGGGGATGTTTCCCGAGCTTTTAACGCTCGGGAAGCAGCCATGATGCAGGCTTATGTGGACAGCGGTTACGAGCTGTTCCTGACCAGATGTGCCGAAGGCCGTGGAATGCCGAAAGACAGCCTGGCAAAATACGCCGAAGGCCGGGTTTGGACAGGGAATCAGGCCAGGGAAATCGGATTGGTGGATGAACTGGGCGGGGTCGACGAAGCCATCCGCATCGCGGCTGAAATGGCCAATTTAGGCAAAAGCTACGCTGTTTTCGAGTATCCAAGAATCAGGTCACCGTTCGAGGAGATTTTCAGCAAGAACAAGGAAGAATTGGCTGCCAAAACGTTAAAGAGTTATCTGGGAGAAAGCTACGATAAGTTCATGCTCTTGAAAAACCTCAAAGATCAGGATTATATTCAGGCACGCATTCCTTATGAGTTGAATATAAAATAACGGAGTTGATGGATTCACCCCTCCCCGATATACGACGTTCGTTGCTGCCGCTATCGTGGCTGTACGGATTTGGTGTGAATTTCCGGAACAGGTTGTTTGACGCAAAAATCCTGAAACAGCACAAGTTCGATATTCCCGTTATTTGCGTGGGGAATATCACTGTGGGGGGGACGGGCAAGACACCCCACATTGAATACCTGATCAACTTATTATCGTCAAGGTACAAAGTGGCGGTACTGAGCCGGGGTTATAAACGGAAAAGCAAAGGGTTCAGGATTGTAGACGTCGATTCAAAACCTCAGGACGTAGGTGACGAGCCGCTTCAGATAAAGCGGAAATTTCCCGGAACACTCGTTGTGGTGGATAAAAACCGGAGAAACGCCATCGAGAAAATCCAATCCATCGACATGGAAGAGCGACCCCAGGTTATTCTGCTGGACGACGGGTTTCAACACCGGCACGTCGCTCCGTCCCTCTCCATCTTGTTGGTCGACAGTAACCGCCCGGTTTACGAGGACAGATTGCTTCCCGCAGGAAGCTTGCGGGAGCCGTTGCGGGGTAAAGACCGCGCTTCAATCGTCATTGTCACCAAATGCAGCCGCGACATGCAACCCATCGACTTCCGTATTTATGAAAACGGCCTCGATTTATTTCCTTATCAGGATCTGTATTTCACCACTTTCGACTACGGCAGCCTTATGCCGGTTTTCCCCGAATTACAGCCGGAAACCCTCGAGCCCGACGATCTGCGAAAAAAACACGTTTTTCTGGTCACGGGAATTGCGTCACCTCAACCGTTGGTGGAAAAGCTGGAGCTGAAAACGTACAATTTATATCCGAAATCTTTCCCCGATCACCATTTTTTTAAAGAAGAGGATATCGGGGAGATTGTACGGGAAATGAACGCCCTGGATGTGGACGAGGACGATAAGATGATCGTGACCACCGAGAAAGATGCCGTCCGCCTCCGGGCATTGCCGTTCCTTGACGAAGGGGTGAAAAAAAGATTGTACTATATCCCCATAGAAGTACTGTTTTTAGAAAAAAACGAAAAAGAGTCATTTAATAAAAAAATCAACAAACATGTTAGAAGCTATCAATCAAACAGCCGATTATCTAAAAAATAGAATCGGTCATGTCCCCAATACCGCGATCATTTTAGGAACCGGACTGGGAGAACTGGCCCGGGAAATCAAGGATAAAACCGAAATCCCCTACACCGAAATTCCAAACTTTCCGGTTTCGACCGTGGAAGGTCACAGCGGAAGACTCATCACCGGAACGCTAGGCAGCAAAAGGGTGCTGGCCATGCAGGGGCGTTTCCACTTTTACGAAGGGTACAACATGAAACAGGTAACCTTTCCCATCCGCGTTTTCAAGGCTTTGGGCGTTGAATATCTTTTCGTATCAAACGCTGCGGGGGGAATGAATCCGAGTTTCGACGTGGGCGACATCATGCTCATCGAAGACCATATCAACCTGTTTCCCGAACATCCGCTTCACGGAAAGAACCATGACGAATTGGGAACAAGGTTTCCCGATATGAGCGAAGCCTACAACAAAGAACTCCGGTTAATGGCAATGGAGATTGCCAAAGAAAAGAACATCAAGTTACAGCACGGCGTTTACGTGGGCGTATCCGGACCGACATTTGAAACGCCTGCAGAATATCATTTCTTCCGCGTTATCGGCGGCGATGCCGTAGGCATGTCCACCGTTCCCGAAGTTATCGTGGCCAACCACGCCAAAATGAAAGTGCTGGCCTTCTCCATCATTACCGACCTGGGCGTGATCGGAAAGATTGTGGAAGTTTCACACGAAGAGGTCCAGGAAGCTGCAAAGATTGCCCAGCCCAGAATGGCGGAAATTATGCGGGCAATTGTGGAAAGAATGTAAGCGGTTAGTTTATGCGCACCGAAATTTCCACCTTGGGAGAGTTTGGATTAATAGACCACCTCACCCAAAACATAACACCAACGCAACCCACAACAAAGAAAGGTGTGGGAGACGATGCCGCCGTTATCGACAACTCGGACAAACGGACGCTTGTCACCACCGATTTATTGCTGGAAGGTATTCATTTCGACCTGACTTACGTTCCGTTGAAACACCTCGGATATAAATCGGCGGTTGTCAACTTCTCCGACATTTATGCGATGAACGGGAAACCACAGCAAATAACGGTCTCGTTGGGCATTTCTCAACGGTTTTCGGTTGAAGATCTGGATACTTTCTATGCCGGACTGTTGCTTGCCTGCGAAATTTACGGCGTCGACCTCGTGGGGGGCGACACGACAACATCGCTCACCGGGTTCTCCATTTCCATAACCTGTATCGGCACAGCCGATGCGGGAAAAATCACATACCGAAACGGGGCCGAAGATACCGACCTGATATTTGTTTCGGGCGACCTGGGTGCAGCATACATGGGCCTGCAATTGCTGGAGCGCGAAAAGGCGGTTTTCGGGGGGAAAGCGGATTTCCAGCCCGATTTTTCAGGGAAAGAATATATCCTGGAACGTCAGCTCAAGCCGGAAGCCCGGAAAGACATTGTTCGTTTTTTGTCCGAACAGGAAATAGTTCCCACGGCAATGATTGATATCTCGGATGGATTATCGTCGGACCTCCTCCACATCTGCAGACAAAGCAACACGGGTTGCCGTATTTTCGAAGAACGGCTGCCCATCGATTACCAAACCGCCGTAATGGCGGAAACATTTCATATGAACGTCACAACCGTCGCGTTAAACGGCGGCGAAGACTATGAATTGCTTTTTACCGTCCCCTTGTCTCTTCACGAGAAAGTGTCGGCTCTGCCCGGCGTACATCTTGTGGGGCACATCACCAAACCCGAAGAAGGGTGTTGCCTGGTTACCCGAGATGGACAGGAAATGGAATTAAAAGCGCAGGGATGGAATCCGGTTGGAAAATAACCCCGCGGGCGGATTAATTTCTGCAGTTTTTTGTTCCAAAATTTTTTATTTGTAAAAAATCCTTTTATCTTTGCAGTCGCAAATAAAAAGCGATGGTGCCATAGCTCAGTTGGTAGAGCAACGGACTGAAAATCCGTGTGTCCCAGGTTCGAATCCCGGTGGTACCACAGCGATCCGATCATCCTCACCGATGGTCGGATATTTTTTTGCCCTTCCGGATAAGGCGCACCCCTCCCTTCTGAAACATCACGCAGTCCCAG